>NZ_JBFAPG010000387.1:0-6120 GCF_040675595.1 Micromonospora sp. NPDC049580 | reverse complement strand
CGTACGCCGCCGCGCACGTGGTCGCCGACCCGGGCGCGGAGAACGTGCCGGGGGCCCCGGCGGCGGTGGACTGGGACACCACCCTCGCGTTCCGGCGGCACCTCTGGTCGTACGGGCTGGGCGTCGCCGAGGCGATGGACACCGCCCAGCGGGGGATGGGCCTGGACTATCCGGCCACCCGGGAGCTGATCCGGCGCAGCGCCGCCGAGGCCCGCGCCGTGGGCGGCCGGATCGTCGCGGGTGTCGGCACCGACCAGCTGCCGGCCGGCCCGGCGACCCTGGCGGCGGTCGCCGCCGCGTACCGCGAACAGCTCGACGACGTCCGCGCGGCCGGCGCCCGGCCGGTGCTGATGTGCAGCCGGCACCTGGCCGCCGCCGCCCGCGGCCCCGAGGACTACCTGCGGGTGTACGACGAGCTGCTGACCGCCGCCGGGGAACCGGTGGTGCTGCACTGGCTCGGGCCGATGTTCGACCCGGCGCTGACCGGTTACTGGGGATCTGTCGATCTGGATCTGGCCGCCGACACGGTCATCGAGCTGATCAAGGCGCACCAGTCCACCGTGGACGGTGTCAAGGTGTCGCTGCTCGACGCCGGCCGGGAGGTCGCGCTGCGCCGCCGGCTGCCGGCGGGGGTACGCCTCTACACCGGCGACGACTTCCACTACCCGGAGCTGATCCGGGGTGACGAGGTGGGCCACTCTGACGCGCTGCTCGGGGTGTTCGCGGCGATCGCGCCGGCCGCCGCCGCCGCGCTGGCGGCCCTCGACCGGGGCGACCTGGCGGCGTACGACGAGATCTTCGCGCCGACCGTGCCGTTGGCCCGGCACCTGTTCGCGGCGCCGACCTGGCACTACAAGACGGGGATCGTGTTCCTGGCCTGGCTGGCCGGTCACCAGGACCACTTCACCATGGTCGGCGGCGCGCAGTCCGGGCGGTCCCCGGCGCACCTGGCGACCCTGCTCACCCTGGCCGACGCGGCCGGGCTGCTGCCCGACGCCGACCTGGCCGCCGCCCGCGCGCGGTCGTTCTTCACAGTGGCGGGTGTGGAGCAATGAGTTTGGAGCGGTTCTCGTTCAACCAGGCGACCGCCCAGCACTGGCCGTTGCCCGAGGTGGTCGCCGGCTGTGTGGCGGCCAACGTGCCGGGCATCGGGCTGTGGCGGGAGCCGGTGACGCAGTACGGGCTGGCCCGCTCGGCGAAGCTGGTCCGGGACGCGGGTCTCGCCGTCACCTCGCTGTGCCGGGGCGGCTTCTTCTCCGGCGACGACTGGCGTGCGGAGAACCTGCGGGCCATCGAGGAGGCGGCCGTCCTGGGCGCGCCCGAGCTGGTGCTGGTCTCCGGCGGGTTGCCGCCCGGCAGTCGGGACATCGACGGCACTCGGGCCCGGGTCGCCGACGCGATCGGCGAGCTGGCACCGCACGCGGCGGCTGCCGGGGTACGGCTGGCGATCGAGCCGCTGCACCCGATGTTCAGCGCCGACCGGTGCGTGATCGCGACCCTCGGCCAGGCGCTGGCCATCGCCGAGCGGTTCGACCCGGCGGTGGTCGGCGTGGTCGTGGACGCGTACCACGTCTGGTGGGACGACACGGTGTACGCGCAGATCGCCCGCGCGGGGGCCCGGATCGCCGCCTTCCAGGTCTGCGACTGGGTGACTCCGCTGCCGGAGGGCGTGTTGCTGGGTCGGGCGCTGCCCGGTGACGGCTGCATCGAGCTGCGTCGGCTGCGCGAGGCCGTGGACGCGGCCGGTTACGTCGGCCCGATCGAGGTGGAGGTCTTCTCCGCCGAGGTGTGGGCGCGTCCGGGCGCGGAGGTGCTGGACGCGGCGATCACCGGCTACCTGCGCCACGTTGTCTGAGGCTCCCGAACGGCGGTGGCCGGCGGCGGTCGGCGCCTGGCTGGGCATCGGCACCGCGCCGGCCACCCTCGTGCTCGGTGCGGCGATGGCCGCCCGGCACGGTGGCCCGGTGCCGGTGACCGGCCTGCTGGTCGGCGGGGTGCTGATGGCGGCGCTGCTGTGGGGGCAGGGCCGGATCGGCCTGCGCCGGCCGCTCGGCGACGGCGGAACGCTTACCGCGGTGCTGCCCGCCTACCTGGGCGACACCTCGCGGCTGCTGCTGGCGGCCGTGCTGACTGTGTCCATGATCGGCTGGAACGGTTTCAACGTCGGGCTCGGCGGCGCCTCCCTCGCCGCTCTGACGCACCTGCCGGGCTGGGCCGGGCCGGCGCTGCTGGAGGTGGCGGTCCTCGCCGTCTCCTGGGCGCCGGCCCGGCTCGGCAACCGGGTCGCGGTCGTCACCACCCTCAGCGCGGTGGTGCTGGTCGGCTGGTGCCTGACCGTGTTGCCGCCACCGGGTGCTCCGGTCCGTGTCGCCGCCGGCGGGCTCGCCGACGCCGCTGCGCTGATCGGGTATGCCGCGGTGTTCGCGCTGCGCGCCCCGGACTTCAGCGTCGACCTCGCCCGACGGCGGGACCTGGCCTGGTGCGTGGGCCTGCTGATCGGGCCCGCGCTGCTCGGGGTGCTCGCGGGCGCCGGCCTGTGGCTGCGAACCGGCTCGGCGGACGTGGTCGCGCTGCTCGCCGCCGGTTCGGGACTGGCGGCGTACGCGAATCTGTTCGTCGCGGTGGCGGTCTTCGCGGCGGCGCTGACCACGACGTACTCCGGGGCGCTGGCGGTGCGCGGCCTGGCGCCCCGGGTGCCGGCCCGCGTGGCGATGCTCGCCGTCGCGGTGCTCGGCGGGATGCTGGCGGTTGCCCGCTTCGACCGCCTCGTCCTGCCGTGGTTGACCCTGCTGGCCGCCGCGCTGCCGGTGCTTGTCGTGCCGATGGCCGTGGAGGCGGCGGCACGGCGGCGCGGCCGTGCCCCACGGACCGTGCCCGCGTGGTGTTGGGTGCCGCCGGCACTGCTCGCGGTCGGGTGCACGCTCGCCGGGGTGGGCGTCGCGCCGCTGCTCGGGCTGGCCCTCGCCGGGGCGCTCACCATGAGCTGGCGCCGTTCCCTCTGGTGAGGGACAGGGCTCGCCTCCTGGGGGGAGGTGGCAGGGTTCGACGGCGCGGATCGTGGACGCCATGAGCCCCACCTCGACCGGTCCGAGCCTGACGCCAGCCGTGCCCACGGGAGGCGCCGGGAAACCGGCGAGCAGGTTCGGGCTGACCAGGGCCCCTTGTTCGCGGGGCGCCGTCAGCGCAGAGCCGGTGGTAACTGTTCAGCTCGACGGGGGAGGACCGATGACGAAGCATGCTGTCCGGGCGGCGCGGATGTTCGACGGCGAGCGGCTCGTGGACGGCGGGGTGCTGGTCCTGCTGGACGACTGTCGTATCACCGACGTGCACCGGGGTTGGGCGCAGGCGCCGGAGGACTGGCCGGTGCGCGAGCATCCGGACGGCACCCTGCTTCCGGGCTTGATCGACGCGCACGTGCACCTGTGCGCCGATGCCGGGCCGGACGCGCTCGGCCGGCTCGCCGAACGTCCTGAGACGGACCTCGACGCGGTCGTCGAGGCGTCACTGGGTGCGCACCTGGCGGCCGGCGTCACGACCGTCCGGGACCTGGGCGACCGCCGCGGTGCCGTGCTGCGGTGGCGGGACCGGGGGGTGCGCGACGACCTACCAACGGTGGTCGGGTCGGGCGCGCCGATCACCAGCGTCGGCGGGCACTGCTGGTGGATGGGGGGCGAGGCGAGTGGCGTCGACGGGATCCGCGCGGCCGTGCGTGAGCAGGCGGCGGCCGGCGCCAACCTGGTGAAGGTCATGGCCAGCGGCGGGGTGTTCACCCCCGGCACCGACACCACGCGGCCGCAGTTCAGCGACCAGGAGCTGACCGCCGCGGTGACCCGGGCGCATGATCTCGGCCTGCCGGTGACGGCGCACGCGCACGCGCTCAGCGCTGTCGAGCAGGCCCTGCGCGTCGGTGTCGACGGCATCGAGCACTGCACGTGCGTGACCGCGGCCGGCGCCCACGTCCCCGACGACCTCGCGGATCGCCTGGCCATGTCCGGGGTGGCGGTCTGTGCCACGCTCGGCACCGACCCAGCCGTGATCACCCCGCCGGAGGTGGTGGAGATGGCGGCGCGGGCCGGGCTCAGCGAGGCCGCGCTGCGCGCCGCCGCCGCCACCCTGCACCGGGCCGGGGTTCGCCTGGTGGCCGGCTCGGACGCGGGCCTCGGCCCCGCGAAGCCGCACGGGATCCTGCCGGAGACGCTCGTCGAGTACGTCGCGTGTGGCATCCCCGCCACAGCAGCCCTCGCCGCGGCGACCTCGGTCGGCGCCGAGGTGTGTGGCCTGGGGCGGAGTAAGGGCCGCGTCCGCCCCGGCTATGACGCCGACCTGCTGGTCGTGGACGGCGACCCGACCAGCGACATCACCGTACTGCGCCGCCCGCTCGCCGTGTACCTCGCTGGGGCGGTGCCTGGAGACTGAGCAGTCGCGGGCTGTGGGAAGGCGCCGACCGGCGGTAGGTTCGTCGGCATGGATCTGGAGGACATCGCCGCCCGGCTCGGGGTGCCCGTCCAGGACGTCGAGCGTGTGCACCGGCTCGCCGGGGACCAGCCGTCGGCTCCGCTGCCAGCCAGGGCCGACGCGCCCGCGCTCCTTGACCGGCTCGCGGTGCGGCCGGACGACGCCGCGGAGATCATGGCGGGCTGGCCGGACCCCGACTCCGCACTGTGGACTCCGGAGCTGTGCTGGCTGCTCGACCGCTCGATCGCACTGGTCCGTGCCGATCTCGGTGGCCACGTCTGGCTGCCGCCCGGTCCGGAGCTGCCGCGCGAACGGGGCAACGCGTGGCGGCACCTCTACGTGTACGCGTACCTCGCCCTGGTCGACGTCGTCCGGGGTTACCACCGCGACCACGGCGTGCCCGATGCCGTTTCCTGGCTGACCCTCGCGGACCTGGGCCGCAATCTCGCCGTCGATCGGCGGATGCGGGGTGAGGGTTGGCCGGTGATGCAGAGCTGGCTGACGCTGCATGTGCGCGGCGGCGTCTACGAGCTGGGCCGGCTGCAGCACCACCGGGGCGGCACGACCCTCGGCCTGCACATCCCGGAGTCGGGACCGTTGACGCCGGAGGCGATCACGGCGTCGCTCGACGAGGCCCGCGCCTTCTTCCCGCGCCACTTCCCCGACGAGCGCTACACGGAGTTCTCCTGCGGCTCGTGGCTGCTCGACCCGCAGCTGCGGGAGTACCTGCCCGAGGACTCCAACATCGTCCGGTTCCAGCGACGGTTCGAGCTGGAGCCCTACGAGGAGCCGGAGGGGCTGGACGCGGACGTCGAGGTGCTGCGGTTCACGTTCCGCACCCTGAGCACGCCGCTCGATCAACTGCCGCGCCGCACCGCCCTCCAGCGCGCGATCGTCGACCACCTGGCGGCCGGCCGCCACTGGCAATGGCGCCAGGGCCGCTTCCCGATCTGACCATCCACCTGGGAGCGCGGACCCCGCTCTGCCAGCGCCTGGAAAGACGATCTAGGCACAGTGGCCGCGACGTGATCTTCTATCTCCGGCGATCCGTAACACCGTGCAAATCCTCGATTAACCGTCGACGGCTTAGGTGGGGGAGCGCTCCCATGGCGGGTCGCTCGATGACGTCCAGTTCGTTGACGATGCTCAGGTCGATGAGCGACCGACGTCGAGCCCCACTCGTCGTTCTCACCTGACCCACGAAGCGGTCGAACACCTGGCCGGTCGTGGCCAGCTCCCGCCAACTGCGTTCCCGGTCGCAGGCGCCGTACAGATAGACAAGCTCCTCGGCGTCGGCGCCGATCAGATCCCGCAGGACCGCACGATCGGCCCGATCGAGCAGGGTGAGGTCGAACCCGTCGGTGCCGTAGACGGCGTGGGTGAGGCCCGCGGCCTGCACGTCGCCGTCGCAGCCGAGCGCGGCGAGTCGGTCGCTGACGCGACACAGGTGGGCGTACAGATTGCCCCCGGGATGCGCGATCTGCTCAGCGCCCCGGTCGCGCAGCCAGCCCCGCACGGCGGTGTCGGTGCTCATGGCCCCGACTGTAGGTATCGGCTGCCGGAACTCGCTGCCCCCGGACGTGGGCAATATGTCACACGCTCAGGTGGATGTCGCCGAGGTCCGAGGGGAGATCTTGGACAGTTTCCGTTCGGGCCGAACGGAAA
>NZ_JBFAPG010000386.1:0-6124 GCF_040675595.1 Micromonospora sp. NPDC049580 | reverse complement strand
GTGTCGGCCGCCGGGCGGTCAGGGCAGGTCGGCCACCGCTTCGGCGTACGCGACGCCGGTGGCGATCGCGGCGTCCACCAGCACCAGCAGCTGTGCCGGCGCCACCCCGTGGGCCAGGTCTGTCGCCACGTCCCCGGCGAGCACGATCTCCGTGTCGAGATCGTGCGCGTACGCCTTGGGCAGCAGCCGGTCGTGGTTCCAGGCGTTGCAGAAGGCGTACGCCTCGGCGCGGCGCGCGGTCGGCAGCCGGCGGGCGGCCATCGCCCGGGTGTGCAACACCTCGCCGCGTTCGCCGGCCCGACGGAACTGGATCACGGCCGCACCCCACCGGCCGACCACGGTGCCGCCGTCGTCGACCAGGTACCGGTCGCCGCGCCTGTCCAGCGTCGAGGTGATCATGTCGGTGGTGAGCGCCATCACCTCCCGCTCGGAGTCCGCCTCCGCGCCGGCCTCGTCCGCCCCAGCCTCGTGCGCGCCGGGCTTGTCCGCGCCAGCCTCGTGCGCGCCGGTTTCGTGCGCGCCGGCCTCGTCGCCAACCTCGTCGGCGGCCTCGTCGTCGGCGGGCAGCGGCGCTGCCGTCGCGGATGGGCGCTCGGCCAGCCAGGCCGCCATCCGGCCGGACTGGTGACCGGTGCCGTTGCGGGCGTCGAAGCTGCCCGCCAGGTCGGTGGCGAGGCCGAGCAGCAGCGCGCCCAGGGTGCCCACCTCCAGTTCGGTGGCCGGGCGATCGGCGTACGCCGGGCGGTGCACCGTCCGGTCACCCAGCCCCGCCTCCTCGGCCAGCCCGCAGACCAGCGCCCCGGCGGCGGCGAACTCCATCGCGGCGAGGTCGTCGGTGGGCCGGTCCAGTCGGGGCAGCTGCTCGGTCAGGACGGTCAGCCCGCGTTCCAGGTGCCCGCCGAGCGCGCAGAACCGCAAATGCGTGGCGAGGTACGGAAAGGCGGAGCGCTCGCGCCGGTGTCGCCGGTACGCCCGCACGTGCGCCGCCGCTGCCTGCTCTGGTTCGCCGAGCCGCAACAGCGGCAGCAGATCGGCGACCAGCGCCCGCTCGGGCTGGTCGGTGCACTCCTGAGCGTCGCCGTCGTACGCCCGCAGCTCACTGCGTGCGGCCTGCCACTCGCCCCAGCCGGCGAGCAGTTCCGCGCGTCGGGCCGGGGCGCAGCCGGGGCATCCACCGGCCGGGCCGGGACGCGTGCCCGCCCACCCCTGGAAGAAGCGGCGGGCGGTGGGTTCGTCGCCGAGGTGGTCGGCGATCCGGCAGCGCAGCTCGGCGACGGTCGGCGCGTCGGGGCCGTCCGCCCCCACCCGGTGGGCCAGGTCGTCCAGCAGGAGTCGGGTCTGGTCCAGCCCGACCCGAGGCGTGCCGAGCAGCGCCTCCACCGCGTAGCGCTGGTAGCGCGCCAGCAGCTCAGCCTCGGCGTCGGTGAGCAGCGCGGGCCACCGGTCGGCGGCGGCCCGGCAGCGTCGCAACGGCTCGACCAGCCGCCACCGCTCGCCGTGCAGCAGGTACGCCTCGATCAGGGCGAACCGGGCGTCCATCGCGGACCGGACGTCCCCGGCGGCGTCGGCCCGTTCGGCGACCCGTTCCAGGGCGACCAGCCGACCGGGCCCGTCGGGCAGGTCCCGGGCGTCGGCGAGCGCGGCCACCAGCGCCAGGACGCGCTGACCTGCGACCCGGCCATCGGAGGGGCCGTCCGCCCGGTCGGTGCGGCTGCCCGCCGCCTCCTCCCGCCCGGTCACGCCGACACCGCGCCGGGCAGCCGGCCGACGGCGACGGCGAGCTGGCAGCCGGCCGTGATGCCACAGTCGAGCAGTTGGTCGAGCTGGTGCGGTGTGACCCCGCGCTCCAGGTCGGTGATCACCTCACCGTAGATCCGGGCCTGACCGCCGTCGTCGACGTGCACGAACGCCTTCGGCCAGAGCCGGTCGTGGTTCCAGGCGTTGCAGAAGGCGTACAGGGCGGGCACCTGCTCGATCCCGAAGGCGGGCGCGACCATGGTGCGGACCTGGAGCAACTCGCCGTCCACCCCGAGACGCAGGAACCAGATCAGGTTGTCGTCGAAGCGACCCACGAGGTCACCGTTCACGGCGCGGCCGACCGTCCGGCCACGCGCGGCGAGCACCGCGGCGACCAGCTCGTCGGTCAACGGGCGCAACCTACCGGGGTGCCCGGCCAGCGGATCGTCCTCGAGTCTCGGCGACGCCATCGGGCATCCCTTCTGAGGCGGATATCACGACCGGCGGCGGGGTCAGTGCTGCGACGCGCGGACACGACCCGGAAAAGCGGCGATCTGCCCGGCCCCACCGTTACCGTGACTCTATGGCGGGCCGTACCTCTCAGGCGAGCCGGCGACGCGGCGCGTCGCCGCGCGGTGGCACCAACAGCCGTGCCCGTCAACCGGCGAAGAAGACCCGGGCGCCGGTACGGCGGCGCACCACACCCGCCCGCCCGGGGCCGGCCGTCTACGTTGGCCGCGCGATCGGTGCACTGTGGATGGGGCTGGCGCACGGGATGGGCTGGGCGGTGCGGGCCGCCGGCCGGCAGGCCGCCTCCGCCCGCGACCTCGACCCCGAGCACCGTCGCGACGGCGGCGGGCTGCTGCTGTTCGGGCTGGCCCTGCTCACCGCCGTCGCGCTCTGGTTCTCCGGGGCGGGTCCGGTGGGCGCGCGGCTGGCCGACACGATCCGGCTGTTCCTGGGCGCGATCTCCGTGGTGGTTCCGGTGCTGCTGATGATCGGGGCGTGGCGGCTGATGCGCCAGCCGGCCGATCCGGAGCACCGGGGCCGCGGGTTGATCGGGTGGGGCTCGCTGCTGGTGTCGACCGCCGCGCTGCTCCAGATCGGTCAGGACCCGACGAACACCGTGCAGCGTGACTACGCCGGTGGCCTGGTCGGCGCCGGCGTGGGCGGGTTGCTGGAGCGGGCGGTCACCGCGTGGGTGGCCGTACCGTTGCTGGTCCTGCTGTTGCTCTTCGGCCTGCTCGTGGTCACCGCGACGCCGATCAACAAGATTCCCGAGCGGCTGGGCCTGCTCGCCGGAGGGTTGATCGCGCCTCCGGAGGCCACCGAGGAGGACGACGAGCCGGTCGCGCGGCCCGCGCGCAAGCGTCCGGCGAAGCGGATGCCGCCACCGATCGACCCGGACGACTTCGATGATCTGGAGGGCGCCGACCTCCAGGAGACCATGGTCCTGCCGCGCAAGGCGCCGGCGAAGGTGCCGGCCAGCCGCAAGCCGGCCGAGCCGCCGGAGCACTCGCCCGCGCCCACCCGCGCCGAGCAGCTCGCGTTGACCGGTCTGTCCGGCGACTACACCCTGCCCCCGGCGAACATGCTCAGCGCCGGTGCCGCCGCGAAGACCCGCAGCAAGGCGAACGACGAGGTGATCGCCGCGCTGACCGGCGTCTTCGACCAGTTCGACGTGGACGCCGCGGTCACCGGCTTCACCCGGGGCCCGACTGTCACCCGCTACGAGGTGGAGCTGGGGCACGGGGTCAAGGTCGAGCGGATCACGCAGCTCTCCCGCAACATCGCGTACGCGGTGAAGTCGCCGGACGTACGGATCCTCAGCCCGATCCCGGGCAAGAGCGCGGTCGGCGTGGAGATCCCGAATACCGACCCGGAAAACGTGGCGCTCGGCGACGTGCTGCGCTCGCGGGCGGCGACCAGCGACCACCATCCGATGGTGGTGGCGCTCGGTAAGGACATCGAGGGCGGCTACGTGGTGGCCAACCTCGCCAAGATGCCGCACATCCTCATCGCCGGGGCCACCGGCGCGGGCAAGGCGCTGGCCCTGGACACGCCGATCCCGACACCTGACGGCTGGTCCACGATGGGCGACCTCCAGGTTGGCGGGAAGGTTTTCGACGAACACGGCCGTAGCTGCACCATCGTCGCTGCCACCCCAGTGATGTACGACCGCCCCTGTTACGAAGTGGAGTTCTCCGACGGCACGGTGATTGTCGCCGACGCGCAGCACCAATGGCAGACGACGACCAGAGCTGGCCGGACCCAGCGAACCCATCGTTGGAGGGACGGGGCCTACTGGTCGGCGGATGATCGGCACCGGCTGGCTACAAAGACCGACGAGGTGTTGGCAGAGCCTGATCGTTCGGTATCGACCGACGAGGTTGTCTCCGATGTCGGCCAGCAGTTTCGGAACGCGCTGTACAAGGTGGTGCGTGGGCTGCCGAAGGAGTTCGGCAATACCCTGACCAGCTATGTGCGGGGCGGACGCGAGGTGGCCCGCCGAGTTCCCGCCTATTCCCGCCACCGTCTTTATCAGGCGTTGAACGAACTCGTCGCTGATCCAGGCCGGTCGGGTCGGAGGCGCAGCTTCGACGACCGGCCAGTGACGACCGAAGAGATCGCAGCTTCGCTGCGGGTGGTCGGGCGTGGCGGGTCCTGGGCCAACCATGCGGTTGCGGTGTGTGGACCACTCGACTATCCGGAGCAGGATCTACCAATCGCTCCGTACACGATGGGTTGTTGGCTGGGTGATGGCACGACCGGCTCGGCCTCCTTCACCTGCGACGAGGATGAGTTACTGGACAACATTCGGCTTGACGGGTACGTGGTGACGAAACGCCCCTCCAGCCGGATGCATTACACGATCTCCAACAAACCAGAACGGGACGGGCGAATCGCCGAGGCTGTGAATCTGTTCGCTCAGGGTGTAAGCCTCGTTCGGGCGTCTCGGCAGGCCGGGGTCGGCCTTTCCGCTGTATGCCTGGCGGCTCGCGGTCGGGCCAGGGTTGCACGGCCGGGCCGCCGCGAGCCAGACTCTGCGCTCCGAGAGCAGTACCGGACGTTGCGGCACTTGTTCCGCGAGATCGGGACGAAACACATTCCTGCCAGCTACCTGCGCTCCTCGGAGGAGCAGCGGCGGGCTCTGCTGGCTGGTCTGTTGGACACGGACGGAACAATTTCCCCTCGGGGCGGAGTCGAGCTGGGGCTCACAAACCAACGTCTGGCACAGGATGCTCTAGAGCTGATCATCGGGCTCGGCTACCGGGCGACAATGACGACCAAGCGGGTGAAGGGCCGGAGCGAGTCGTCCTCCACCTTCTATCGAATTCACTTCACCCCGGCCGACAAGGTCTTCCGGCTGACACGCAAAGCGAGCCGCCAGGTGGTCGACGGGCGTGCCACGACTGCCCGTCGTTACATCGTGGATGTACGACCAATCGCCTCGGTGCCCGTCCGGTGCATCGAGGTCGACAGTCCGAGTCATCTGTACCTGGCCAGCCGCGCGTGCATCCCCACCCACAACTCCAGCTGCCTCAACACCCTGCTGGTGTCTGTCCTCACCCGGGCCACCCCGGACGAGGTGCGGCTGCTGCTGATCGACCCGAAGCGGGTCGAGATGACCGGCTACGAGGGCATCCCGCACCTGGTCACCCCGATCGTGACCAACGCCAAGAAGGCGGCCGACTCGCTGGACTGGGTGGTCCGCGAGATGGACATGCGCTACGACGACCTCGCCGCCAACGGGGTCCGGCACATCGACGACTTCAACCGCAAGGTCCGCAACGGCGAGATCAAGGCTCCGCCGGGCAGCGAACGGGAGATGCGTCCGTACCCGTACCTGTTGGTGATCGTGGACGAGCTGGCGGACCTGATGATGGTCGCGCCGCGCGACGTGGAGGACTCGGTCGTCCGGATCACCCAGCTGGCCCGGGCCGCCGGCATCCACCTGGTGCTGGCCACCCAGCGCCCCTCGGTCGACGTGGTGACCGGTCTGATCAAGGCGAACGTGCCGTCCCGGCTGGCGTTCGCCACGTCGTCCCTCGCCGACTCGCGGGTCATCCTGGACCAGCCCGGCGCGGAGAAGCTGCTCGGCCGCGGTGACGGTCTCTTCCTGCCGATGGGCGCCTCGAAGCCGGTCCGGATCCAGGGCGCCTGGGTCACCGAGCGCGAGATCGCCGACGTGGTGAAGTTCTGCAAGGACCAGCGCGAGCCCGACTTCCGTCCGGACGTACTGGCCCCCGCCCAGGAGAACAAGAAGAAGATCGACGAGGACATCGGCGACGACCTCGACCTGCTGGTGCAGGCGGTGGAGCTGGTGGTCACCTCGCAGTTCGGCTCCACCTCGATGCTCCAGCGCAAGCTGCGGGTCGGTTTCGCG
>NZ_JBFAPG010000385.1:0-6137 GCF_040675595.1 Micromonospora sp. NPDC049580 | reverse complement strand
GCGGGCAGCCGCCCCGGTCGTCGCGACTCAGTACGTGTAGAAACCCTTGCCGGTCTTGCGGCCCAGGTCGCCGGCGGTGACCATGCGCTGGAGCAGCTCCGGCGGGAAGAACTTCTCGTCCGCCGTGTCGGTGTAGATGTTCTTCGAGGCGTGCAGCAGCACGTCCACGCCGGTCAGGTCGGTGGTGGCCAGCGGGCCCATCGCGTGCCCGAAGCCCAACCGGCAGGCGGTGTCCAGATCCTCCGCCGACACCACGCCGGACTCGACCAGCTTGACCGCCTCCACCACCAGGGCGGAGATCAGCCGCGTGGTGACGAAGCCGGCGATGTCCCGGTTGACCACCACGACCGTCTTGCCGATCTCCTCGGCGAAGGCCCGCACGGTGGCCAGCGTCTCGTCGCTGGTCTTGTAGCCGCGCACCAGCTCACAGAGCTGCATCATCGGCACCGGCGAGAAGAAGTGGGTGCCGACGACGGCCTCGGGCCGCTCGGTGACCGCGGCGATCTGGGTGACCGGAATGGCCGAGGTGTTGGTGGCGAGCACCGCGTCGGACTTGCAGATCTTGTCCAGCGCACGGAACACCTCGTGCTTGATCTCCAGCCGCTCGAAGACCGCCTCGACCACGATGTCCGCGTCCGCCGCCGCCTCCAGGTCGGTGGTCGGGGTGATCCGCGCCAGCGTCGCCTCGACGTCGGACGCCTCGATCTTGCCCTTCTCGGCGAACTTCTCCAGCGACTTCCGGATGCCGCCGAGCCCCCGGGTGGTGGCCGCGTCGTCCAGGTCGCGCAGCGTCACCTGCCAGCCCGCCTGCGCCGCCACCTGGGCGATGCCGGAGCCCATCAGCCCGGCCCCGACGACCGCGAGTCGACCCGCCATCTGCTTCTCCCTCGCTGCGATTGAGTGCCTGCCTGCACCCTAGTCTGCGAGCCTGAACGATGACTAAGTGCTCCGGAGGGACGGTGTCGGGGCGCCAGCCGCCGCGCCCGTGTGACGGATGCACGACTCGCCAGAGCGAACAAACTTCCGGTTGGGTGCATCGAACCCTACGACAACGCAACAGACGGACACAGCCAGGAGCTCATGATGCGCGCAACATCCATGGTCGGAACCCTCACCTGCCTCCTGCTCGCAGCGGGGTGCTCGTCACCCGCACACCAGGACGGCAACGCTGCGCCCGCAGGCTCGCCTGAGCCGACGACCAGCGCGGCCACCACCGGCACGCCCACCCCGTCCACCCCGTCCAGCCCGCCCCCGTCGTCCCCGTCGTCCGCCCGACCGCCAAGCGACCCGACCCGCGCGGCGTCGCTCGTCCTGGGCCCGGACGGCATCGGCTCGCTGAAGCTCGGCATGACCCGTCAGCAGGCCACCGGGACGGGACAGCTGCGGGCCTTCGGGAACAACGGGGGCGACTGCGCGCCGGCGCACCTGCGGGCCGCGCCGAGCGAGGACGGGGTCGTCCTCCTCTCGCCGACCCTGGGAATCGCCACCATCGACGCGTACGAGGGAATCAGGACGCCCGAGGGAGCGCGCATCGGCATGTCGAGCGCCGAGATGCTGCGGATCTACCCGACGTGGAAGGCAGCCGACGGAGACGCGACGAACGGTCGCGGCGTCGCGAAGACCCCCGGCAACAGCAAGGCCGTCTACCGCATCGGGACGAGGAACGGCATAGTCACCCAGCTGACCCTCCAGTACGCGAACCAGAACTGCTACGAGTAGACGGACCCGAAACGGCCGGCCTGCGGCGCCAGCGCGCTGGACAACCGCAGGCCGGCCAGGATCTCGTCGGTCAGGTCCTCGTCACCGACCTGCTTGATCTGCAGGTAGACGCCACAGCCGCGCTGCGGCACGGCCAACACCACCTCGCTGAACGACACCGAAGCGCCACACGATGTCCACCGTCGTACCAACGCCCTGTCACCCCCCACGTTCACGGTCCGGTCGGGCTGCCGGACGCAGGAGGGGTGGCCGGGTAACGCCGGTTCCGGGTCGCCGGCGAGCAGCCCCCTGCTCGCGCCGACGAACACACCGGCCATCCCACTCGCCGGGTCCGGCCAGACGGCGAGGTTCGGGGCGACCACGAGACCCGGCGCCTGGCCAGCGGGAAGGCGCAGTACCGAAGGGTCCCAGCCGGCGTCCTTCACCTGGCCGGCCCAGCTCGCCGGCACCGCCACCGAAAGAGCACCGGAGGCGTCGTCCACGCGAACCCACCCGGACCGTGCCGGCAGCGTGGAACTGGAACCAGTCATCGCCAGCAGCGCGGTCAGTGCGACCCCGACGCCGACGACCCGCCCCACCTGCCGCACGAACCGGCCACGGCCCGCGTCCCGCTCCAACGACGCGATGACCCGGTGCAGCTCCTCGCGCATCACGGCAGCGGACGCCCAGCGTTGCCGCGGGTCGGGATGCAGCGCGCGGCGCACCAGGTCGTCCACTTCGGAGGGAATTCCGGGCCGAAGCTCGGATGGCCGGAGCAGGGTGCGCCCGGCCCGGCCCGAACGGCTACCGGTCGACCGTGCCGGCTCGGGCGGGCGGCCGGTCACCATGTGGTAGGTCGTCGCGCCGATCGCGTACACGTCGGCGCGGATGTCCAGACCACCACCGGCGGTGGCCTGCTCGGGTGGCATGTAGCCGGGTGTGCCAGCCGCGATGGTGAAGCCGGACGCGTTGGCGAGCGCCTTGGCCAGACCGAGGTCGGCGACGAGCACCCGATCCCGGTCCGCAGCCGGCTGGAACAACACATTGGACGGCTTGAGATCCCGGTGCAGCACGCCGGCCTCGTGCAGCACCGTGACGGCGCTGGCGATGTCGGCCGCGATGAGCAGGGCCTCCCGTACCGGCAGCGGCCCCGAGACGAGCCGATCGGCGAGGGTGCCGCCAGCCGCGTACGGCATCACCAGGTACGGCCGTCCATCAGGCAGCTCACCGACGTCGAGCACACGCACGAGCAGACTGGAATCCGTCCGCCGCATGATCCGCGCTTCCTGCTCGAACCGCTCCCGCAGATCAGCGTGGTACGACCAGTTGTCCGCCAGCACCTTGATCGCTACGGAAGCGTCCAGAGCATCGTCGGCGCCGAGCCACACGGTGGCGAACGCTCCGGAACCGATACGCCGTACAACGCGGTATCGACCGATCTTGCCGGGTACTGACACGCCCGTATTATGGCCGACAAGACGCTGAGGAACGGGGCCTGAGCTTGTCAGACGATCTTGCTATCGAGGATCTCGCCGGTCGTGCCGCAAGGGGCGACGCCGCCGCACTGGACATGTTGCTGGTCAGGATCGGCCCGCAGGTCATGCGGCAGTGCCTGCGCCTCCTTCCCTGCCGGCAGGATGCCGAAGAGGCGTGCCAGGATGCCCTCCTGCAGGTCGCCCGCAAGATCGACAGCTTCGCGGGCCGGTCGAAGTTCTCCACCTGGCTGCACATCGTCACGGCCAACTGCGCCCGGCAGACGTACCGCAGCCTCAAGCGCCGGGCCGACGAGCAGTCCACGCCACAGCTCCCGCTCGACGCCGCCGACCCGCGCACCACAAGCGTGATCGCGGGTTCCCGACTCGACCTGCTGGACGCGCTGGAACGACTGGAGGCGCACCGACCCGAACTGGTCGCCCCGCTGGTGCTGCGTGACCTGTGCCAGTTGACCTACGACCAGATCGCCGACCATCTCGCCATTCCGGTCGGCACCCTGAAGTCACGTATCCACGACGCGCGACGGCACGTGCGTGCCTCGCTGCAGGCCACCTGACACCGCGCGACCCACAGCGTTCGCGGGTGCCGACCCGGTGGGACGCCGGCCAGGGCGTCAGATCTCCAGCGACGGCTCGTCCGGCGCGGTGCCCCGCTCCACCGCCACACCGAGCGCGCGCAGGTCGGCCACGAAATCCGGGTACCCCCGGTCGACGTGGTGCACGTGGGAGACCTCCGTGGGCCCGTCCGCGCAGAGGCCGGCGATGATCAGCCCGGCGCCGGCGCGGATGTCGGTGGCCCGTACCGGCGCTCCGGACAGCCGCTCCCGCCCCCGGACCACCGCGTGGTGCCCGTCGGTCTTGATGTCCGCGCCGAGCCGCATCATCTCGTTGGCGAACATGAACCGGCCGTCGAAGATGTTCTCCGTGATCAGGGAGGCGCCGTCGCTGACCGCGGCCAGCCCGATCGCCATGGGCAGCAGGTCGGTGGCGAAGCCGGGGTACGGCAGCGTCACCACGTCCACCGCCCGGGGCCGGTCGTCCATGCGTACCCGGAAGCCGTCACCGTGCGTCTCGACCAGGCCGCCGGCCGCGACGACCTTGTCCAGCGCGACCTCCAGGTAGGCCGGGTCCAGCCCGGTCACCGTCACGTCGCCGCGCGTCATCGCGGCGCCGAAGGCCCAGGTGCCGGCGACGATCCGGTCCCCCACTGTGGCGTGCCGCACCGGACGCAGGCCGGCCACGCCGGTGATCCGCAGGGTGGACGTGCCGGCGCCGGAGATCCGCGCGCCCATCTGGTTGAGCATCGTGCAGATGTCGACGATCTCCGGCTCCCGGGCCGCGTTGTCGATCGTCGTGGTGCCCTGGGCCAGCACGGCCGCCATCACCAGGTTCTCGGTCGCGCCCACGCTGGGGAAGTCCAGCACGATGTCCGCGCCGCGCAGCCCGTGCGGGGCCTCGGCGATCACGAAGCCGTGCTCGCCGGAGATCTCCGCGCCCATCCGGGTCAGCCCGGAGATGTGCATGTCCAGGCCGCGCGAGCCGATCGCGTCGCCGCCGGGGTGGGCCACCCGCACGTACCCCCGACGGGCCAGCAGGGGGCCCAGCACGCAGATCGACGCGCGCAGCCGTCGGACCAGGTCGTAGTCGGCCTCCGCGCCGGGTTGCGCGGGTACGTCGATGGTCACCGAGCGGGACCGGGCGACGCCGCCGCGGGCCACCATGGGGTCGACGGGGTCGTCCGCGTCGAACCGGACGTCGCAGCCCAGCCGCCGCAGCACCTCCCCCATGATCGCGATGTCGGTGATCCGGGGAACATTGGTGATCACACTGCGGCCGGGTGCGAGCAGCGCGGCGGCCATCAACTTCAGGGCCGAGTTCTTGGCGCCGACGACGTGTACGGTGCCCGCCAGCCGGGCGGCACCGCAGACCCGGATGACGTCGACGTCGTTGACCGCCGGATCGCCGGCGTCGCCGGGACCCACCACCGCGGGCCAGCCGGCTGTCGCGTCCGGCCGTGCGGGGATCGTCAGGTCCGGTATCCGTAGGCTGTGCGTCATGGCCGTCCACCTCACGCGCATCTACACCAAGGCCGGCGACGCCGGCATGACCAGGCTGAGCAACAACGAGCAGGTCCCGAAGACCGATCCACGCATCGCCGCGTACGCGGATGTCGACGAGTGCAACGCGGCGATCGGTGTCGCGCTCGCTCTCGGCCAGCTCGACGAGGAACTGCGGGGCGTGCTGGCGTCGGTGCAGAACGACCTGTTCGACGTCGGCGCCGACCTGTCCACCCCGGTCGAGCCGGAGCCGAAGTACCCGCCGCTGCGGGTGACCGAGGAGTACGTCGAGCGCCTGGAGGGCTGGTGCGACGAGTACAACGCACGCCTGAGCAAGCTCGACTCCTTCATCCTCCCCGGCGGCACCGCGGGCGCGGCGCTGCTGCACGTGGCGCGGACCATCGCCCGGCGTGCCGAGCGGGCGGCGTGGGCGCTGGTCAGCCACGATCCGGACCGGACCAGCCCGCTCCCGGCAAAGTATCTCAACCGGCTCTCCGATCTGCTCTTTATCCTGTCAAGAACGGCAAATCCGGCGGGAGATGTGCTATGGGTGCCCGGCGGCAAGCGCTGAGGTCGGGCGCTGCGCGCGACGTCGAGGTGTGACTTCCCAATCTGATCGCCACCACGCCTCGCCGAGCCGACTCCTCAGCCCGGCCGCCCGACCAGCGCCTTGATCAACTCCGCTTCCTTGAAGTCGGGGTGTCCCGGCCACCAGGACACCCCCGACATCAGGAAAGTCGAGCCGATCAACCCGCGAGGCAGGACCCGTCTGCATCGGTAACGGCAGTTGACAGAAGCCCGCGCCAGAACGACGGACAGTGCCCGACGAAGGGTTTCCGGGGGAGCCCGCCCGGCGCAGGGATCAAGCCTGACCGCCCGGAGCCGGGCG
>NZ_JBFAPG010000384.1:0-6191 GCF_040675595.1 Micromonospora sp. NPDC049580 | reverse complement strand
CCCCACGGGTGGTCACCCGCGGGCCGGAGCGGCCGGATCGGTCGTACCTGTACCCCGCCGCTCCTGCGATGATCTCACCGGAGGGGCCGGGCGGTTGTCACTTGGTCGGCTGGGCCTTCGAGGTGACGGTGATGGTGCCGGCGGCGATGTCCGCCTTGATCTTGTCAACCTCGGTCTTCAGCTCGGCCGGAACCTTGCCGTCGAAGTCGTGGTACGGGGCGATCGAGACACCGGTGTTGGCCAGGGTGCCGACGAAGCCCGGGTTGGCCTGCAGCTTCTCGCCACCGGCGGCCTTCACCACCGCCTCCTTGACGGCCTCCGGGATGTTCTTGACCACGGTGGTGATGATCGCGGCGCAGTCCGGGGTGCTCTCGCAGCCGTCGACGTCCACCCAGATGGTGCTGTACTTGCCGCCCGAGGCCTTGGCCGCGGCGGTGGTGCCGAGGCCGGAGCCGCCGGCGACCGGCATGATGATGTCCGCGCCCTGGGCGACCAGCGCGTCGGAGACCTTCTTGCCCTCGTCCTGCTTGGCGAAGTCGTTGGTGAAGGAGCCCTTCTGGGTCTCCTTGTTCCAGCCCAGCGCCTGGACGTTCTTGCCCTTGGCGGTGTTGTAGTACTTCACACCGTCGACGAAGCCGTCCATGAAGATCGTCACCGGCGGGATCGGCAGACCACCGTAGGTGCCCACCTTGCCGGTCTTGCTCATCCCGGCGGCGAGGTAGCCGGCCTGGAACGCGGCCTGGGCGGTGTCGAACTGCATCGGGTAGACGTTGGCGTCACCCGGGTTGGCATCGACGATGCCGAACTGCTGGTTCGGGTTCGCCTTGGCGATCTTCGAGGTGGCGTTGGCCATCAGGCCGCCGACCGCCAGGATGAAGTCGCACTTCTGGTTGACGAACTGCGTCAGGTTCGGCTCGTAGTCGGGCTCGGACTTCGACGCGACGTACTTGATGTCGATGTTGTCGTTGGCGGCCTTGGCCTCCTGCAGACCCTTCCAGGCCGAGGTGTTGAACGACTTGTCGTCGATGCCGCCGACGTCGGTCACCATGCAGGCGCTGTACTTCTTGGCGCCACTGCCGGCGTTCTTGTCACTATCGGGGGCCTCGCCACACGCGGCGGCGCTGAGCACGAGCCCACCTACCGCGAAGATCGAGGCGATCCGCATCCCACGCACCGAGCGCAAGACGTCTCCTTCCCATTGCACACCGCGCCTAGTGCGGTGGCAGCCCATCAGCCGACCTGCGGGTGTGCCGCCGGCTGTCCCACGTTACGGACGGGAGCGTACGCCCGCGCCCACCCACCGGCCGACAATCGTGCACGACTGTTGAGCGCCTGTTACCCGGGTGTAACCCTTGCGTGGGGCACATCACTCTTCGTGCTGGTAACCGAGCATCGAGGCGTCCCGAACGTCCGGTTCGCGGAGGTCATCCCCTCCGCCGGACGTTACCGCCAAAAGACCGCGACCGCCGCGTTGACCAGGGTCAGGCCGACGATCGCGAGGAAGTGGCCGCGGTTGACCACGTCCCGCTTCCGGGAGAAGAAGACCATGACGAAGATCAGCAGCGCGATCACCAACTTCGTCACAAGTTTCGCCGGGTCCGGCTCGTTGTCACCACCGCCGCGCAGCGGCGCGGAGAGACCGAGCCCGGTCAGCAGCTGGATCCCGGCGCCCCAGAGCATGGCGGAGTTGATTCGCAGCTTCCCGCTGACGTACTGGGCGATCGAGCCGCCGAGCAGCAGGGCGAAGCCGATCAGATGGACATAGAGGAGAATGAGTCGCAGTGCTTCCACGCCGCCCATCCTCCCCCATCAACGACAGTTCGTAGTAGGGGGTCGGCCGGTCGGCGCGTCGAGCCCGGTCACCACAGCCGCCACACCTGGAAGGTGGGGCCGTCGCCGGACAGGGTCGACACCCCGTCCGGCCCGGGCCGGAGCGCGGACGCCCCGCCGTACACGTTGTCGGCGGCCGGCAGCCCGGTCAGCCGCACCGGCGTGCCGGGCGCCCGGCGGGCCAGCACCAGCACCGAGCCGGCCGGCGCCTCCCGCAGGAAGACCAGCGTGTCCGGGTCGTGGTGCAGCCACCGCAGACCGCCGTGGCGCAGCGCCGGCTCCGCGCGACGCAACGCGATCAGCGACCGGTACGTGGCGAACGTGGCGGCGTCCCAACTGCCCGGCCGGCGCCACGGCATCGGGGTACGCGAGGACTCGCCGTTCGTGCCGGTCAGCCCCAGCTCGTCCCCCGCGAAGATCATCGGAGTGCCGGGCATCGTGGCGAGCAGACCGGCGGCCACCTCCTGCCGGGCGGCGTCGCCGACCACCGTCCGGATCCGCGCCGAGTCGTGCGAGCCGAGCAGCTGCCAGGAGTGCACGTACGAGCGCCACGAGACCAGCGACCGGTACGCGCCCATGGTGGCCAGCACCGCTTCCGCGTCCCGCCGGGGCACCCCGCCCGGGGTACCGAGGAAGTTCGGCACCGGCTGGTCGCCGTGGCGCAGCCAGGACCAGATCGGGTCGGTGAAGCCGACGTAGTTCATGGTGCCGTGCCAGCCATCGCGGTCCAGGTCACCGGTGTGGTCGTGGCCGTGCTCGGCCATCAGCAGGGCGTCCGGACGCTCCCCGACGACCACCGAGCGCAGCAGCGCCGCCACCTCGTGGGTGTACGCGTCGACGCCCCGCCGGCCGGTCATGTTCGCCACGTCGACCCGCCACCCGGAAAGGCCGTACGGCGGGCGCAGCCAGCGGCGCAGCGCGGCGTCCTCGGCGGTGGCGAAGCGACGGCGCAGGTCGGCGCTGCCCCAGTTCAGCTTCGGCAGCGACTTGACGCCGTTCCAGGACTCGTACGAGCCGGAGCTCTCGTCGAAGTAGTACAGCCCCCGCTCGGGCGCGCGCACGTCCGAGGAGGCCGACGCGAACCAGTCGTGGCCGTCGCCGGTGTGGTTGCTGGTGATGTCGCCGAGCAGCCGCCAGCCCCGGGCGCGTACCGCCTCGGCGAGGCGGGCCAGCGCGGCGTCCCCGCCGAGCAGCGGATCGACCCGGTCGAAGCTGGCCGCGTCGTAGCGGTGGTTGGAACGGGCCGGGAAGATCGGGGTGAGGTAGACGGTGTTCACCCCGAGCCGGTCCAGATGGTCCAGCCGCTCGGTGATCCCGTCCAGGTCGCCGCCGTAGAACTGGTACGGCGTCTCGGGGCCCCGCCCGATCACCGGGGTGTCCCAGTCGCACGGGATCGCCCAGTCCGGCAGCGGCCGATCATCCGCCGCCGCCGAACGGGCGAACCGGTCCGGGAAGATCTGGTAGATCACCGCGTCCCGTGCCCAGGCCGGCGGCGCGGCGCGGGTGACCAGCTTGAAGTCGCCGTGGTCGGGCACGTCGTGGTCGGCCACACCGGCGGCGGTCAGCCACCGGGGACCGTGCCGCCCGGAGAGCAGGAAGCGGTAGTTGCTCACCGGGTTGCGCGCCTCGACCTCGGCACGCCACCAGAGGACGTCGCCCTCGGCACGGTCCACGGTGGCCGCACGGAAGTGTGGCTCACCGTCGCCGGTGGTCCGCACGTGCACCTGCCGGACGTCGGCACCGGCCGGAACCCGGACGAAGACGTCGACGGTCTCGCCGAGCGTCGGCTCCTGCTGCGGGACGTAGCCGACGGATCCGTCGTGGTGCGGCTGCGGCGTGGTCATCCCTTGACCGCTCCGGCGGTCAGGCCGGAGACGATGTAGCGCTGCAGGAGCTGGAAGACCAGCACCGTCGGGATCGCGGTGAGCAGGGTGCCGGCCGCGAAGATCCCGAAGTTGTTGTTGCGCTCGTTGCCCTGCAACAGGCCGTACATGCCGACCGCGAGGGTCTTCGAGTCGCTGCTGGTGAGGAACACGTTGGCCATCAGGAACTCGTTGATGGTGCCGATGAACGCCAGCAGCCCGGCCACCGCCAGGATCGGCGCCACCAGCGGCAGCATGATCCGGAAGAAGACCTGGGCGTGCGACGCGCCGTCCATCGTCGCCGACTCGTCCAGTTCCCGGGGCAGGGTGTCGAAGAAGCCCTTCATCAGCCAGGTGTTCACGCCGAGCGCCCCACCCAGGTAGAGCAGCAGCAACCCCCACGGGGTGTTGAAGCCGATCGACGGCCACAGGTCGGTGATCGTGCCGAAGATCAGGTAGATCGCCACGATCGCCAGGAACTGCGGGAACATCTGGATCAGCAGCAGCGACAACAGCCCCACCCGCCGTCCCCGGAAGCGCATCCGGGAGAAGGCGTACGCGGCCAGCGCCGACAGGAACACCGACGCGAACGAGGCCACCCCGGCGATCAGCAGGGAGTTGAGGAACCACCGTTCGAAGGCGGTCCGCTCGAACAGCCCGCTGAAGTTGCCGAGCGACACCCCGTCGGTGGGCACCAGCTCGCTGGTGGAGAGCGTGCCGAGCGGATTGAGCGCGGCGGAGAGCACGAACACGATCGGGAAGAGGCTGAACAGCACGGCGAGCATGGCGACCAGGTGCCGCCAGCCGACCTGGGCGAACCAGCGGTTACGCCGCCTACCACTGATGTTCCGGTTCGCGGCCGGGCGGCCGGCCGTGTCGCCGGTACGCGCGGTGAGGGTGCTCACGAGTACACCTCCTCCTGCTTGCGGGTCCGCCGGAAACTGACCGCCGAGACGACGGCGACGATGGCGAAGATGAACAGCGAGATCGCGGCGGCGAAGCCGAACTGCGCGCCCTGCCCGCCGAAGGCCAGCCGATAGGTGTACGTGATGAGCAGGTCGGTGGCGCCGTTGGTCGGGTTGTCGGCCGGGAAGGGCGCGCCCTCGGTGGTCAGGTAGATCGCGTTGAAGTTGTTGAAGTTGTACGCGAACGACGAGATCAGCAGCGGAGACAGCGCGACCAGCAGCAGCGGCAGGGTGACCGCGCGGAAGGACTGCCAGGGCGACGCCCCGTCGACCCACGTGGCCTCGGTCAGCTCCCTCGGGATGGCCTGCAACGCGCCGGTGGCCACCAGGAACATGTACGGGTAGCCGAGCCACAGCTGCACGAGGATGACCGCGAAGCGGGCCGTCCACGGTTGGCCGAACCAGTCCACGTCCAGCCCGAACAGGTTATTGATCAGGCCGAAGTCGGCGTTGAACATGTCCCGCCAGGCCAGCAGCATCGCGAACGACGGCATGGCGTACGGCAGGACCAGCAGCACCCGGTAGAGGTTGGTGCCCCGCATCCGGGGCGAGTGCAGCACGAGCGCGATCAGCATGCCGAGCAGGAACGTGCCTGCGGTGGAGGCGATGGCGAACGCGAAATTCCAGATCAGGGTGCCCAGGAACGGGCCGGAGATGTTCTCGTCGGTGAGCACGCGGGTGAAGTTGCGCAGCCCGACGTTGATTTTCCAGCCCTGGGCCAGCCGCTCGCCGTCGGCGGCGACGAAGGCGCCCACCTCCTCGTCGGCGGTCCAGGTCTGCCCGGTTCCGGTGTCCCGGACGCAGTCGCAGCCGGCGTCGTACGCCCGCACCGCCTTGCCCTCGTACGCCCGGGACAGGCCGCTGGACCGCAGCGCGCCACCGGCGGTCGGGACGACCAGGTCGGTGATCTCCTTGCTGCGGGCGCTGGCCTGGCCGAAGTTCAGCACGGTGTAGCCGTCGGCGGCGGTGACCTTTCCGCCCGTGCCGACGGTGACGTCGGCGGCGTCGAGTCGGCGCAGCCCGCCCGCGTCGCCGGCGGAGACCGCCCCGGTGGTGGGGTCGGTGACCAGGAAGACCAGTGGCGCGGTGGCCGGGTCGCCCTTGGTGGCGACCGACAGGGCGTACTCGGCGGAGCCGGGCACCTGGGTGACCGACGAGGTCTGGATCGCGACGATCGCCTCGTCCTTGCTGCCCCGGTGCCCGTCACCGAAGTTGGTGAAGGCGGTGCTCGCCGTGTAGAGCACGGGGAACACCTGGAAGGCGATGAGGAACAGGGTGCCTGGCACCAGGTACTTGGCCGGGATGTGCCGCCGGGTGAGGTAGAGGTAGAACAGCCCGGCGGTGGTCGCCGCCAGCAGGGCCAGGCCGGCCCACTTCTCCCCGTCGATGAGCGGGAATGCCGCCCAGAGGGCGATGCCGGCGGTGAGGCCGAGCAGGAGCACCTTGCCGGCGAGGCCGGTCAGGGTGATCGGCGCGTGGTCACGCGAGCGCGGGGGTCGGGAGCCGACGGGCCCCCGGCCCGGGGTCTGCCACG
>NZ_JBFAPG010000383.1:0-6200 GCF_040675595.1 Micromonospora sp. NPDC049580 | reverse complement strand
CGTACGCGAACGAGGGCCCGTCCCCCGGGTGGGGGCGGGCCCTCGTACGTCGACCGGGTTGTCCGGCGAGGTCAGGAACGCAGACCGTTGCGCCGCAGCACAGCGTCGCCGATCACGATGACCAGCAGCAGCGCGGCCAGGCCGACCAGCCAGATGTCCTCGACCCTGCCCTCGTGGTTGCCGCAGACCATCGCCAGCAGCGCCAGCGCGGACAGCACCGCGCCGATGCGCCCGGCCTTCCGGTGCCCGGGCTTGTGCTGGTCTGGCGACGTTACCGGCTCGCTTCCTGCCACTGTCGGTCCTTCCCTCGCGATCGGATCTTTGGTTAGTCTGGCACGCCTCCCGCACGGGGCGGCGCGGTGGGGGTTTCCCCGCCTTCTGGCCCTGCCCGCCCAGGCCGGACGGCACTACGGGCGTCGCGGGGTGGCGGTCAGACTCCCTCCGGTAGCGTTTGGCGTACACCTGATTGTCTGTTTGAGGGGGACTGTGCGGTGCGAGTGACCGGAACCGGGCACGCCAGCATGCGGATCGACACGGCCGCGGGCAGCATCCTGTGCGACCCGTGGGTCAACCCGGCCTACTTCGCCTCGTGGTTTCCCTTCCCGGACAATTCCCTGCTCGACTGGGAGACGCTGGGCCAGGTCGACTACCTGTACGTCTCCCACCTGCACCGGGACCACTTCGACGCGAAGCACCTGCGGGACTTCGTCTCGAAGGACGCCACCGTCCTGCTCCCCGAGTTCCCCACCTCGGAGATGGAGGACGAGTTCCGGGCGCTGGGCTTCACGAAGTTCCTCAAGGCGCCCAACGAGCAGGTCGTGGAGCTGGACGGCGGCCTGAAGATCATGATCCAGGCGCTGACCAGCCCCACCGACGGCCCGATCGGTGACTCCTCGCTCTGGGTCGAGTACGACGGTGTGCGGCTGCTCAACCAGAACGACGCCCGCCCCACCGACCTGAGCGTCTTCGCCGAGCTGGGGCACGTGCACGCGCACCTGCTCCAGTTCTCCGGGGCGATCTGGTACCCGATGGTCTACGAGCTGCCGCAGGCGGCGAAGACCGCGTTCGGCAAGCAGAAGCGCGACCGGCAGTTCGACCGGACGTGGCGCTACATCGACGACCTGAAGGCCGACCACGTCTTCCCGATCGCCGGCCCGCCGTGCTTCCTCGACGACGCGCTGTGGCAGTTCAACGACATCCACGGCGACGAGGGCAACATCTTCCCGGACCAGTCGGTCTTCCTGAGCGAGTACGCGAAGGTCGGCGGCACCAACGGCATCGTGCTGCTGCCGGGCAGCGTCGCCGAGGTCACCACCGAGGGCGCGAGCACCACCCACCCGGTGCCGGTGGAGGAGTTCTTCGCGAACAAGGTCGCCCACCTGGAGGAGATGCGGGAGCGCAAGCGCCCGATCATCGAGGCGGAGAAGGCGTCCTGGCGGCACCCCGAGGTGGACGTGCTCGGCGAGATGAAGCGCCGCATCGAGCCGCTGCTCGACGAATCGATCTACCTGGCCAAGGGGGTCGGCGGCCCGGTCCGCTTCGACCTGGTGGGCACCGACGACTCGGGCGGGGAGACCATTGAATCCATCGTGGTGGACTTCCCGGGCAAGGAGGTCCGGCCGTACGCGGACGAGAAGGTCCGCTACCGCTTCCGGACCGACCGGTCGCTGATCGAGCACCTGCTCTTCATCGACGAGGTGGACTGGGTCAACTCGCTCTTCCTGTCCTGCCGGTTCTCGGCGGCCCGGATCGGCCAGTACAACGAGTTCGTCTACGCGTTCTTCAAGTGCCTCTCCGAGGAGCGCCTCCAGTACGCCGAGGGTTGGTACGACGAGCACGAGCGCAGCACCGACGCCGAGGACATCACGCTTGGCGACTGGGTGGTGCAGCGGCGCTGCCCGCACCTGAAGGCGGACCTGACCCGGTTCGGCATCGTCGAGGGTGACCAGCTGACCTGCCAGCTGCACGGTTGGCGCTTCGACCTGCCCAGCGGCCGCTGCCTGACCAGCGTCGGCCACAAGGTCCGCGCCCACCGCGTCGACGCGGAGACCCCGGCCCCGGCGGGCGAAGCCCTGAGCTGACCCCCGCCCCCGCGATCTTGCACTTCCGGCGGCAGCAAAGTTCGGCAATCGCCCCGGAACGGCGACCGGAAGCGCAAGATCGCGGGGAGGGGTGCGCGAGCGACGCACCACCGGGAGCGGGGCAGGCGTGGCGGGGGCGGACGCACAGGAGGAGGAGTACCGGTACGAACGCGGCCGGGAGAAGGCCCGGGACGCCGCCCGGGTGGAGACGTTCAGCGACGGCGTCTTCGCGGTCGTCCTGACGGTGATGGCCGTCGAGCTGCTCCAGACCGGCCCCGCCAGGGACAGTGGACGAGAGGTTCCGGACGCCCTGGCCCACGCCTGGCCGTCCTACCTGGCGTATGTGATCACCTTCGCGCTCGCCGGGCAGGTCTGGCTCGCCCACCACAACCTGTGGCGGTACGTGGTCCGGGTCGATCAGATGCTGCTGGTCTTCAACCTCGGCGTCCTGCTCTTCATCGCCACCCTCCCGTTCACCGCCGACCTGCTGTCGGACAACCTGCGGGGTGGGGCGACCGAGCAGCGACTGACCGCCGCCCTGTACCTCGGCACCGTGCTCGGTGAGGCGATCTTCGTCAACCTGAGCTGGTGGTGGGCCCGCCGGCGCGGGCTGCTGAACCCCGACCTGGATCCCCGGCTGGCCCGGGCGATCGCACGTCGGGTGCTGCTCAAGCCCCTGCTCTACCTCGTCGCCTTCGCCGTCGTCTTCATCGACCCCATCCTGAGCCTCTGCGCGTACCTCCTGCTGGTCGGCTACTACCTGATCGGCGGCCCGGGTGACCTCCGGCCGTCCGCCGGACCGAGCGGGGACCGGTCAGCGCCCTAGGTCGGCGAGGATGCGTCGGGCGGCGTTGTGGCCGGCGGCGCCGATGACGCTGCCCGCCGGGTGGCAGCCGGCGCTGCCCGCGTACACGCCGTCGATGCCGGTGGCGTACGGCATGCGGTCGGTGAACGAGACGGTGTTGTCGACGTGGTGGATGTGACCGCCGGTGATGCCGAAGTGCTTCTCGATGCCCGGCGGGGGCAGCGGCACCGCGTCGGCGATCAGGTCGGCGGTGCCCGGCGCGTACCGCTCGACGATCTCGACGAGCCGGTCGACGTAGCCGGGCAGCTCCGCGTCCCAGCTGGTGCCGGCCAGCTCGTAGGGGACCGACTGGACGAACAGCGCCGACGAGTGGTGCCCGGCGGCGTCGGAGAGCGACGGGTCGACTGTGGTGTGCAGGTACCACTCGATGGTCGGCTCCGCCGGCAGCCGCCCGGCCTGCACGTCCGCCCACATGTCCCGCAGCGCGGTCATCGGCGAGGTGGCGTCGCCGCCGACCAGCGACGCGGACCCGGGCAGCAGGTGGATGGTCGAGCCGAACGGGCTCGGCGTACCCGCCGGCAGGCAGGAGAACTGCGGCAGGCCGGTGAGCGCCAGGTTGAGCTTGAGGGTGGTGCCGGGGCGGCGGACCGCCGTCATCCGTTCGCCGAGTCGCGCCGGGAGCGCGCCGTCGGGCACCAGGTCCATCAGCCGGTACGGGTCACACGCGCCGAGCACCACCCGGGCGGCGACCTCTCGACCGTCGGCCAGCACGACTCCGCTGGCCGCGCCGCCGTCGAGGGTCACCGCGCGCACCGGCGTACCGGTCGCGATGGTGGCTCCGGCGGCGCGCGCGGCGTCGGCGAACGTGCGGGAGACGGTGCCCATCCCGCCCTCGGCGATCATCCAGGTGCCGCCCGAGCCGGGCAGCCGGCACATGTTGTGCACGAGGAAGTTGTGGCCGGTCCCGGGGTCGTCCGGGCCGGCGTTGAGGCCGGAGAGCCCGTCGGTGACCGCGTACATGCTGACCAGCAGTTCGGAGCGGAACTCGAACCGGGCCAGGTAGTCCGCGACCGAGCCCCGGACGAGGTCGACGAAGACCTGCCGCAGCGCCGGGCGGACGTGCCGCTCGGCGGTCTCCTCGGCGGTCAGCGGCTCGGCCAGCCAGGCCGGGGCGAGGTCCTCGCGCAGCGCGGCCAGCTCGGCCTGCATGGCGTCGTCGGCGGCCACGTCGGCGGGGGAGAAGAACTCGGCGAGCTGTGCCCGGGTGGCGGCGGTGTCGCTGCCGAAGAGCAGGTACGGCGAGCCGAGGCCGCCGGGCGTGGGCAGGAAGTAGTGCGGGTCGCGGCGCAGCACCGGGATCCGCACGTCGAGGGTGGCGAGCAGCTCCGGCGGCATGAGCCCGAGCAGGTACGACCCGGTGGAGTGGCGCAGCCCCGGCACCTTCGGGAACGGGTTCTCGGTGCGGGTGGCGCCGCCGATCACGTCGGCCGCCTCCAGCACCAGGACGTCCAGGCCGGCGCGGGCCAGCAGGATGGCGGAGACCAGACCGTTGTGCCCGGCACCGACGATCACGACGTCGGTCCGGCCGGGAAGTTCACTGCTCATGCCGCCGCAGCCTAGCCCCACCACCCCGCCGGGTCAGCCCACCCCGCGTTGCGAAGGGGTGCGTTGGGCGCGCCAGCGGGAGAGGGCCAGCGTGGCGGAATAGCCGGCCAGGACGATCACGTGGAACAGGTACAGCCACAGGAGCACGGCCACGCCGGCGCCGATCTCGTCGAAGCCGCCGAACGGCGCTCCCAGATCCAGCGGCAGGGACGCGAAGAGCACGAAGCCGTGCAGGAACCCGGAGAGGTTCGCCGCGGTGAACGACCCGACAACGAGGGTGGAGAGCCAGTCCGGCGATGCTGGCCCCACCACCCGGAACACCCACACCAGCACCGGTGTGAGCACCAGCCACACCGCCAGGAACGACAGCACCACGCCCAGAGCGCCGACCCAGCCGCCCTGGGTGACCAGGTGGGTGGTGAGCGGGAGCGCCAGCAGGATCGACAGCAGCAGCGCGGGCGCCGGTGCGAGCAACGGCAGCAGCAGCAGCCGACCTCGCCAACCGACCAGGTGCTCGTCGCTGCGCGGAGCCGCCACCGACACGAACGCCCGGCGCAGCCCCTCGCCGTACAGCGACGCGGGCAGCAGCGACGCAAGGGCCAGCACCGGGGTCAACTCCACCCCGGCGTCGACCAGCGCGGCCACCGCCCGGGGCGCGCCGATCGCCGTCGGCAGGGCCTCCACGGCGTACGACGTGAGCCGGCGTACCCGATCGGCTCCCGCGATCAGCGAGGTGAGCCAGAGGGCCAGCAGCGCCACCGGGACCACGGCGATCGCCCCGTAGAAGGTGATCGCGGCGGCGTGCAGCGACAGGTCCCGCCCGCGCACCGGACGGAACGCGGCACTGGTGATCCGCTTCGCGCGCTGCCATCCGTTGCCCACCGGGTTGTCCTTCCCTGTCCTCGGTGCGGTCACTCCTTAAGATCGCCGGTCATGACTGTTCTCACCACCGAACGTCTCATCCTGCGCGATTGGACCGACGATCCGGCCGATCTGGCCCGCATCTACGACATCTACTCCCGCAGCGAGATCACCCGCTGGCTGGGCATGGCACCCGGGCTGCCGCTGACCGATCCGGCGCAGGCCGCCGAGCGGTTGCGACTCTGGCGGGACCGGCACGCGGCCGACCGCGGCCGGTACGGCACGTGGGCGATCGAGGTGCGCGACAGCGGGCTGGTGGCGGGCACGGTGCTGCTCAAGCCGCTCCCGGGGCGGGACGAGACGCGCCGTACGTCAGACATCGAGGCGGGTTGGCACCTGCACCCGGATTCCAGGGGTCACGGCTACGCCACCGAGGCGGCGCGTGCGGTCGTGGCGCGGGAGTTCGCCGCCGGCACCCCGGAGATCTACGCGGTGGTGTCGCCGGGCAACGAGCCGTCGATGGCGGTCTGCCGGCGACTCGGCATGGCGCACGTGGGGCAGCGCACCGACTGGTACGGCGGAGAGCTGTTGGAGACCTTCGTCCTGGCGGCACCAGATACCTGACCGGACAGGCAAACCCATCAATAGTCACAGCGGTCGAAGTGTTGACGCTCCCGTAGCACGTCAGTAACCTTTGGCCAAAGTAACGCAAGATTTCGACAAAGACGTGCACGATTCCGAGCACGTATCCGGAAGATTCAACGGGCCTCTCTGGGGTCCGTTGCTGTTCTTGAGACTCGCATTACGTTACACCGAAGTCACTCTTGTGGTCGGGAAGATCTCGCGGG
>NZ_JBFAPG010000382.1:0-6201 GCF_040675595.1 Micromonospora sp. NPDC049580 | reverse complement strand
GGGACAGCGCCGGATGGCAGCAGGTGAAGATCAGCCGGAGCAGGTCGTCCCGGACGACCTCGGGCGAGTCCGGTGCGGGATCGAGCAGCGCCACGGCCTCGGCCTCCTTCCCGGCGCGGCGGGCCTCCCGGCGAATCACGTCGACCGCCCGCCGCCGTGCCACGACCAACAGCCAGCCGCGTGGGTTGTCCGGTACACCGTCTCGCGCCCACACCTGCAGGGCGCGGACGATCGCGTCCTGCGTGGCGTCCTCGGCGAGGTCGACGCTGCCGGTGACGCGGATCAGCGTGGCGAGGATCCGGGAACGCTCGGCCCGGATCACTCGCGCGGCCGCGTCACCGGCTGTCGCCGCGTCGCCGGCTGTCGCGTCGCCGGTCAGGGTCACAGCGGGATGACGGGGCGTACCTCGACCGCGCCGTTCCAGGCCGCGGGCATCTTCGCGACCGTCGCCACGGCCTCGTCCAGGTCCGCGCATTCGAGCAGGTAGAAGCCGGTCAGGGCTTCCTTGGTCTCGGCGTACGGGCCATCGGTGGTGAGCACGTCGCCGCCCTTGCCGCCGGGGACCCGCACGGTGGTCGCGGTGGCCGTCGGGTAGAGCGCGCTGCCGCCGCGGATCACCGCGCGCGCGGCCTCGCCGAACTCCCGGTACTCGGCCATCTCGGCGGCCTGCTCGGGGCTGCTCCAGTCGACGTCCGCGGTGTAGGTCAGCGCGATGTAGGTGGGCATGTCCGCTCCTCGCGTCCGGGCCGGGCGGTGGACGCCGGCCTCAGGTGTCGAGTCGGCGCTGGTCGCCGACTCCACCATAGGGACGATCGGTCGGACCCTCCACGGGACACCCGGTGCGGAATTTCTGGTCGACGGTCGGCCCGCCGGCCGGAAGTTCAGACCTCGACGAGGGTGGCGAGTCGGCGCTCGACCACCGGGAGCACGTCGGCGACGCTGATCGGGCGGCCCAGTTCGGCGGTGAGCGAGGTGACGCCGGCGTCGCGGATGCCGCACGGGACGATCCGGTCGAAGTACGTCAGGTCGCAGTCGCAGTTGATCGAGAAGCCGTGCAGGGTGACGCCCCGGGCCACCCGGATGCCGATGGCGGCCACCTTGCGGGCCGGCCCCCGGTCGTCCTCGGGCACCCAGACTCCGCTGCGCCCCTCGACCCGGCCGGCGGCCAGGCCGAACTCGGCGCACACGTCGATGAGCAGCTCCTCGGTGCGGCGGACGTAGGCGACCACGTCCACCGGGTCGGGCAGCCGCAGGATCGGGTAGCCGACGAGCTGCCCCGGGCCGTGCCAGGTGATCTTGCCGCCCCGGTCCACGTCGACGACCGGGGTGCCGTCCATGGGGCGATCCCAGGGCTCGGTGCGCTTGCCCGCGGTGTAGACGCTCGGGTGCTCCAGCAGCAGCACGGTGTCGCCGCGCTCCCCAGCCACCACCGACTCGTGCAGGCGCCGCTGCTCGTCCCAGGCGGCCTGGTAGTCGAGCAGGCCGGCGCGGACGGCCGTCAGGCCGGAGGTCGTCGTCGTCACGGCGTCCAGCCTAGTCCCGCCGCGGGCCGAGATCCGTCGTGAGCCGCCTCACCGGCCGTCCAGCGGTGCCTACGGCTCAGGTGCTCGGCACGGGGTCGGCCGGGCGTCCACGGCGCAGGCGGCGGACGAGGAGGGCGATGGCGGCCAGCGTCGACACGGTCAGCGCGAGGTAGAGCCAGAGCGGGGCGGCGAACGGCGACGGCCGGGGCTCCGGGCCGCCGAACGCGGCCCGAGCCAGCAGCTCGCCCGGCACCGCCAGATCGGTCGACCCCGGCGGTGCGGTGACCAGTACGTCCCGGCCGCCGCCGGGCGACACCGCGGCGAGAACGGCCCGCCGGTCGTCGCCGTCCGCCACGACTGACTGCTTCACCACCGGGTCGACCCCGCGCCAGCCGACGATCTCCGTGGTCGACGCGGCGACCGGCAGCGGTTGGCCGACGGCGTGGCCGGTGGCGGCGTCCAGGAACTCGATCCGCCAGGTACGTGCCGCCACCTGTTCGGAGGTGCAGCGGAGGCCGGCGCAGCCGTCGAAGGTGAGCAGCGCGATCCGCCGGCCGTCCGGGTGCCAGGCGGCCGGACCGGCCAGCATCCGCCGATCGCCCAGCTCGACCTGCCAGCGAACGCTGCCGTTGGTCGGGTCGACGACCACCAGCCGTTGTCGTTCGGCGATCGACGCGGGCACGTCGGCCGGGCCGGCCACCGCCACCAGATCGCCGCCCGGTGACCAGGCCGCCGCGGTGTGCGCGGCGAAGGTGCCGGCCGCGACCACCCGCTCGGTGCCGCGGTACGGGTCGAGGACGAGTAGGTCGTCGGGCTTCTCCGGGTCGTTGAGCTGCTGGTTGTCCAGCCCGTAGCTGATCACCGCGTCGTCGTTGCTGCGGGTGCTCAGGACCCGATGCCCGTCCGGCGACCAGGCCAGCGGTTGCATCCCGGTGTGGATCGGGCGGTGCTGCTGCCCAGTGGTGAGGTCCAACAACTCGCCGGACGGCCGCAGGTAGTGCCGCCCGTCCGGGGAGAGCAGCCCGTGGTCCTCGCCGACGTGCAGGGGGATCAACCGGTAACCGCCGTCCCGGCCGACCAGCACGCCGGTCGACTCCAGGAATCGGGTGCGGCTGGTGAAGAAGACCAACGCGGCCGGCCCGGCCGGGCGCTGCTCGACGGTGGCCTGCCACAGCCACGGCTGGTGCACCTTCGACGGCACCGTGCTGCCGGTGGCCGTGCTGCCGGTGGCCGTGCTGCCGGTGGCCGTGGCTGCTGGCACGCTGAGCATCACCAGCGCGAGCGCGGCACCGACCGTGACCCCGCGCCGCAGTCGTCTGCCCGTCGTTCTCATCGCCCCATTAGAAGCCACGAAGACCGATGACGAAGCCCCGTCCGTCGTGCCGTTCCTATTGGTCAGCCGGTGGGATGCGCCAGAGCCACACGTCGTCGACCCGCTGCGGCTCGCCGAACAGGGCGGTGGCGGTACGCCGGACGGCCGCCTCGTCGACTTCGAACTTCGCGCCGTGCACCTCGTCGGCGAGGACCACCGTCTCGATCCGCCAGTGCCGCAGGTCGGAGCTGACCTCCCGTTTCGTGCCGTCGGTGATGATCGGCATCAGCCCGGTGCGACCGGCCTCGTCCATGAGCGCGCTCAGGGTGCGCGGCACCGGCCCGATCCGGCCCCGCCCGTCCGGGCCGCCGGGCCCGAGGAAGAAGCCACCGGGGATGGCGAACTCGCCCTGCCGGTGCGACAGCGCGTACGCCTGCCAGCGCTGCCCGTCCGGGTAGACGTCGACGGCCAGCGGCACCGGAGTCAACGTGTTGCCGTCGGAGACGTACTGCCGCCAGGCGCCGGACGTGATGAAGTGCGGGATGGGCTCCCGCTCCCGGGTCAACAGCGGGGTGGGCAGCAGCGGCAGTAGGGCCACCGCGAACCCCAGCGACCAGGCCAGCTCCGTCGAACGGTGCCGCAGCGGCGCGGCCCGCAGCTGGTCGAGGGTGTACGCCAGCAGCACCCCGATCACCGGTGCCACCACCAGGGCCAGCCGGGCGGGCAGCGCGGCATTCACCACCGGCAGCTGCCCGAGCACGTCGAACGGCATCGGCAGGTCGGTGCGGCGTCCGTCGATCTTCGCCACCGGCCCGAAGGACAGCACCGTGAAGATCACCGCGACGACGCCCAGCGCCCAGAGGACGGCCCGGCGGCCGGGGTCGGCGCGTCGCCAGAGCGCGACGAAGCAGACCACGGTGAGCACGAGCAGCGGAATCCCGAAGAACGAGTTCTCCTCGGTAGGGTTCGGGGCCAGCGAGGTGCCCAGCCCGACCTCCCCGGCCAGGGAGCGGCGAGGGAAGGCGGCGAAGGCGGCGATGTCCTCGGAGTGGATCACCGGGTCGAAGCCGGTGCCGTGGAACCGCTGCGGCCCGGCGAAGTGCAGCCACAGCGGGTACGACAGCAGCACCCCGGCGACCACCGCGGTCACGCCGAGCCCGCGGACGAAGGTGGGCAGGGCGGCTCGGGCCTCGGCGCGGTGGGCCGGGTGCAGCGCCCAGACGGCGACGAACACGCCGAGCGCGAGGGCGGCGAAGAACAGGCCCTCGGCGGCGATCGAGAAGGCCACCGCGACCACGACGCCGAGGATCACCCCGTCGCGCAGCCAGTGCCCGGGGCGGCGCAGCGCGAACAATCGCCAGATCAGCAGCGGCACCAGCCAGCCGGCGGTCCAGTTCAGGTGGGCGTTGGCGTGCGAGACCATGCCGGGGGAGTAGGCGATGAACAGGCCGCCGACACCGGCGGCGAGGCGGCTGCGCACCACGTGGCGCGAGAGCAGCCAGTACCAGGCCAGCGCGGTGGCGAGCAGGTTCAGCGTGAGGATCACCAGGAACGTCGCCGGTGGCCCGATGAGGTACGTGAGCGGGGCGAAGACCACCGCGTACACCGTGATCGAGGTGTTGACCGCGAGGTTCACGCCGTCCGGGACATTGATCAGGTACGTGAAGAAGGGGTTCTCCCCGTGGGTGACCGCGTGCCCGCCGAAGGCCAGCAGCCACTCGAACAGCGCCTGGTCGCTGGAGTTGACGGTGATCGCGCGCACGTTCGGGTCCCGCCACAGGCCGCTGGTCACCCAGACGGCGAGCGCGAGCGCCACCAGCACGACGATCAGGTCGGCCCGGCGGTCCCGGAGGGCGCGCGGCGGCGACGCGGGTGCGGGCCCGGTGGCCAGCGACGGGGAGGACGGCACGCAGCGGACGTTACCAACCGGACCTGGACGAGCCGGTCAGACCGGCGGTTGTTGTCGACTCCGCTGCCCTCGCGGTGGCCATGGTTCGTCGTACACAACGGTTGCCGTGAATGTGTGAGTGTGCCCCATGTCATAGCGCCGACACATCGTCGTAACGTCTCGGCAACTCGACCGTGACCCAGTTCACAGTCTGCCCCTCTCAGGAGGCCGCCGTGCGCCGCTCCTCGTCCACCCTCAACCGGCTGCTCGGTGCGGTCGCCGGGCTCGTCCTCGCCGCCGCGGGCGCGATCACCCTCGCCACGCCCGCCCAGGCCGCCACCCTCACCCAGGTCACCGGCTTTGGCTCCAACCCGGGCAACCTCGCCATGTACGCCTACCGGCCGGACAACCTGCCGGCCAACTCCCCGGCCGTGGTGCTGCTGCACGGGTGCACCCAGAACGCCTCCGGCTACTTCGCCGGCTCGGGCTGGCAGAAGTACGCCGACCAGTGGAAGTTCACGCTGATCGTCGCCCAGCAGCCGTCCGGCAACAACGCCAACTCCTGCTTCAACTTCTTCGAGAGCGGCGACACGACCCGGGGTCAGGGCGAGGCGCTGTCGATCAAGCAGATGGTCGACCACGCCAAGGCGAACTTCGCGGTCGACGGTTCCCGCGTCTACGTCAGCGGCCTCTCTGCGGGCGGGGCGATGAGCGCCGTCATGCTGGCGACCTACCCGGACGTGTTCGCCGCCGGATCGATCATCGCCGGCATCCCGTACCGCTGCGCCACGAGCATGGTCAACGCGTTCAGCTGCATGAACCCGGGCACGGACAAGACCCCGGCCGCCTGGGGCGACCTGGTCCGTGGCGCCTACTCCGGCTACACCGGCCCGCGCCCCCGGGTGGCCATCTGGCACGGCACGTCGGACACCACTGTCACCCCGCTCAACGGCACCGAGTCCCGCGACCAGTGGACCAACGTGCGGGGGATCTCGCAGACGCCGACCAGCACGTCGTCGCTGCCCGGCAACACCAGCCTGGAGGTGTACGGCAACGACGAGGTACGCCTCTACCGGGTCTCCGGCATGGGCCACGGCACCCCGGTCGACCCGGGCTCCGCCGCGGACCAGTGCGGCACCGCTGGCGCGTACTTCCTGGACACCATCTGCTCGACGTACCGCGACGCGCTCTTCTTCGGCCTGAACGGCGGCGGCAGCACCCCCACCCCGACCCCCACGGCCACCACCACGCCGACCCCCACGGCCAGCCCGACGCCGACGCCGACCCCGACCACGCCGGCGACCTGCGTGACGGCGAGCAACTACGCGCACGTCACGGCCGGCCGGGCCTACCAGTCCGGCGGCTACGCCTACGCGAACGGCTCCAACCAGCGCATGGGCCTCTACAACACCTTCTACACGAGCACCCTCAAGCAGACCGCCCCCAACTACTGGGTAATCGGCTGCTGACCAACCCCA
>NZ_JBFAPG010000381.1:0-6233 GCF_040675595.1 Micromonospora sp. NPDC049580 | reverse complement strand
CTGGCCACCAAGTACGGCTGGTTCGGCACCTGGCTCGGCTCCACGATCGGCATGGTCGCCGCGGACGCGCTGGCCATCCTGGCTAGTCGGTGCTCAGGTCAGCTCGTTGACGGCCTCCAGGATCAGCCAGAGGCCACTGATGGCGAAGAGCACCGCGGCACCGTACCTGATGGTCTTCTCCGGCAGGCGGCGACCGAGCATCCGACCGACCAGGATGGCCAGCGCGTCCGCGGCGACCATGCCGATCGTGGAGCCGAGCCAGGTGCCGAACCAGCCGTACTTGGTGGCCAGGGTGATCGTCGCGAGCATCGTCTTGTCGCCCAGCTCGGCCAGGAAGAACGCCACCGACACCGCCACGATCGCGGTCTTGCTGGTCTTCTCGGCCTTGCGCTTCTCCTCCTCGGTGAGCGTGTCACCGCGCAGGGTCCACGCGCCGAAGCCGAGGAACGCCACACCGGCCACCAGGGAGATCCACTCGGTGGGCAGCACGGCGCCGAGGCCCGAACCGATGGCGACCGACGCCAGGTGCACCACCGCCGTGGCGACGGTGATGCCGATCAGCACCGGAATCGGTTTGAACCGCGTAGCGAACGTCAGCGCCATCAGCTGGGACTTGTCTCCCAGCTCGGCCACGAAAATGACACCGAAGCTGACGACCAGCGCGGCGAGGAATCCCTCCATGACATCCTTCCCGTTCACGCCGGGAGGAGGTACGGGGCGCCCTCGACCCGGCTGTAACAGCCTGAGTCGAAGGTCTCGCCCGCCCCGGAGACCGGGGCCGCGTGGCCGGGTGCGGAACGCACCAGTATGTCGACCACGACATTGAGGGCTACTCCCCTTCGCGCGACCAGCCTAACCGATCACCGAGCGGCTCGGACGCCGTGGGTGAACAGCCTCACCGTGCCCGGGCCGGAAGTCGTGGTGAACAGCCTCACCGCGCCTGGGCCAACGTCACCCCGAAGAGCCCGTCCGGGTCGGTCCAGAAGTTCGTCGCCGCGAAGCCCGCCTCGCGCAGCTCGGCGGCCACCCGCTCCGGGCGGAACTTCGTCGACACCTCCGTCCGCAGCTCCTCCCCCGCGGCGAACTGGACCGTCAGGTCCAGCACCCGGACCCGCATCGGGCGCGTCGCCCGCAGCCGCATCTCGATCCACTCGTGGTCGGCATCCCAGCGGGCGACGTGCTCGAACGCCTCCGGGTCGAAGTCGGCGCCCAACTCCCGGTTGATCACGTACAGCACGTTGCGGTTGAACTCGGCCGTGACCCCGGCCGCGTCGTCGTACGCGGGCACGATGACCGACGGGTCCTTCACGAGGTCGGTGCCGAGCAGCAGCCAGTCGCCGACCTCCAGCGCGGCGCGCATCGCGGCCAGGAAGTCGGCCCGCTCGGCCGGCAGCAGGTTGCCGATCGTGCCGCCCAGGAACACCACCAACCGCCGACCGCCGGTGGGCAGCCGGTCGAGTTGGCGGGTGAAGTCCCCCACGATGCCCCGGACCCGCAGCCCCGGATAGTCGGCGGCGATCTGCGCGGTCGACCCCAGCAGGGCACTGACCGACACGTCCAACGGGACGAACGTGCCCAGGCCGCCCCGACGGGTGAACGCGTCCAGCAGCAGCAGGGTCTTCTCCGACGAGCCGGAGCCCAGCTCGATCAGGGTCTTGGCACCGGTCAGCGCCGCCACGTCCGGTGCGTGCTCGGCCAGCACCGCCCGCTCCGCCCGCGTCGGGTAGTACTCGGGCAGCCGGGTGATCTCCTCGAACAGCTCGCTGCCCCGCGAGTCGTAGAACCACTTCGGCGGCAGCCACTTCGGCTCGGCGGTCAACCCGGCCCGGACGTCCTGACGCAGACCACGCTCCAGGTCCTGCGGCTCAAGGTAGATCTCCAACGGTTCCGCGGTCATCGGTCCTGCCTCTCTGCTCAGTCACACACCTCGCGTGCCCGACCGGTGCGGCTCACCGGGTCGGCAGTGGGCACATCCGCACCTCGTCCACGGTGGCCGTGACCAGGTGCCCCTCCGGCACCGGCCGCCATCCGGGGTCGTCATCGTGTGGCTCGGAGGCCAGCAGCACCGAGCCCGCCGCCGCACGCACCGACAGCGCGTGGCCGGACGTGGTGCCCACCACCCGCCGCCCGTCGGTGAGCAGCACGTTCAGCCGCGACCCCGGAGCGGCCACGGCGACCTCGGCCACCGTCCGGGCCACCGCCTCCGCCGGGTCGTCACCGGCGCGCAGCCGGTGCCGCACCAGCGCCCACAGCAGGGCCGAGTCGGTGGCCGCGTCCAGGGTCAGCAGGTCACGCACCGGCAGGCCGGCGGCGAGCGACACCATCGCTTCCGGCCAGCCCCGGACCACACCGTTGTGGCTGAACAGCCACCGACCCTCGGCGAACGGCGCGGCGGCGCCGTCGAGCACCGCCATCCCGACGGTGGCCGAGCGGACCGCGGCCAGCACAGCGCCGGCGCGGGTCACCGCAGCCAGCTCGGCGATCGTCGGATCGCTCCAGATCGGCTGGGCACGCCGGTAACGCACCGGCTCGCCGTCGCTCGGATACCAGCCGACGCCGAACCCGTCGGCGTTGATCGTGCCGCCGCCGCGCATGTCGCGAGGCGCCCAGGACTGGCGTACGAGTGCGTGCGCCGGCGCGAAGAGCAACTCGGCCAGCGTGACCGGCGGCCCCAGATAGGCCAGGTGACGGCACATCAGCGCAATCCGGCCGCCGCCGCGCCGGCCCGGTGCGGCATCACCGGCGCGACTCGTCCGGTGCGGCGTCCCGGGCGCAGCGGAAGCCGCTGAAGATCTGCCGCCGGATCGGATAGTCCCAGTTGCGGAACGTCCCCCGGCAGGCCGACCGGTCCGTGCCGAACGAGCCGCCGCGCAGCACCCGGTAGTCGTCGCCGAAGAAGACCTCCGAGTATTCGCGGTAGGGGAACGCGGTGAAGCCGGGATGCCCGCGGAAGGTGGTCGACGTCCACTCCCAGACGTCCCCGATGAGCTGGTGCACGCCCAGCGGCGACGCGCCGGCCGGGTACGCTCCCACCGGCGCCGGCCGCAGGTGACGTTGGTCGAGGTTCGCGTGCGCCTCGGTCGAGTCCCCGTCGCCCCACGGGTAGCGGCGCGACCGCCCGGTCGCCGGGTCCCACCGGGCGGCCTTCTCCCACTCCGCCTCGGTCGGCAGACGCTTACCGGCCCACGCGGCGTACGCCTGCGCCTCGTGGAAGCACACGTGCACCACCGGCTCGTCGGCGCGCACCGGATCCCACCGGCCGAAACGCCGGTACGCCCAGCCATCGCCGTCGCGGCGCCAGTGCATCGGCGCGACGAGCTGCTCGGAAACCCGGTGCTCCCAACCCGCCGCGCTCCACCAGCGCGGGTCGTCGTAGCCGCCGTCGGCGATGAACGCCTCGTACTCGCCGTTGGTGACCGGCGCGGCGTCGATGACGTACGCGGGCAGGTCGACGCGGTGCGCGGGACGTTCGTTGTCCAGGGCCCAGGGGTCGCTGTCGGTGCCCATCGTGAACTCCCCGGCCGGCACCAGCACCTCACCGCCGACGCGGGCGGTCGGCTCGGGTGGTGGCGGGGCGTGCAGGACCGCCGCGCCCGCGCGCAGCTGGTGGGTCGCGAGCATCGTCTCGTCGTGCTGCTGCTCGTGCTGGACGATCATGCCGAAGGCGAACCCGGCGGCGACCAACGGCCGATCGGTGAAGCTCACGGCGTCGAGCAGGTCGTGCACCTTGTCCCGGACCGTGCCCAGGTAGGCACGCGCCTCCGCCGGTGGCAGCAGCGGCAGCGCGGGCCGGTCGCGGCGGGGCTGCTTGAACGCGTCGTACAGCTCGTCGATGTCGCAGCGGACCGGCTCGCGGCCACCCACATCACGGACCAGCCAGAGTTCCTCCTGGTTGCCGACGTGCGCCAGATCCCAGACCAACGGCGACATCAACGGAGAGTGCTGGCGCATCAGGTCGGCGTCGTCGACCGCCTCGGTCAGCAGGGCGGTACGGGACCGGGCGCGCGCCAACTCCGCCGCGATCCGCCCCCGCAACCGCTCCCCCTCGGGATGGTCCGTCGTGCCCACACTCACCGTCTCGCCGTTCACCGGTCTCCCCTCCGTTCGCGACTGCGGGGCTCGCCACCCCGGCTCATTCCTCGCGCTCACCGGTCCGCCAACGTTCGCGACTGCGGGGCTCGCAACCCCGGCTCACTCCTCGCGCTCACCGGTCTCCCCTCTGTGCGGCGGCCAGCCGCCGTCGTACGCCTCGTTGGACCTCGTCGTGGGTGCCGGCCGGCAGCTCCAGCTGGGGCAGTGTGGCCAGGGCCAGGTCGAGCAGCGCGGCCGCGGCGGCGGCCAGCGTCGGGTCGGACAGGCCGTGCCGCGCGGCCGCCGACCAGCGGCGCGCCACCGGCGCGCCGATCGTGTACGCCGCGCGCACGGTGCCCGCGTCGGTGAACAGCGCGCTCAGCACCGCCAGCGGGAGACGCCAGTCCCGGTCGGGCTGGGCGTCGAGATAGCGCAGTTCCAGGTAGCCGCGCGGGCGCACGGGTGGAAAAAGGGTGCTGACGTGGTAGTCAAGATCGTCGGTGGTGGGCGGACGGGGCAGCGCGCCGTCGAGCCAGTCGGCGAAGGTGACACCCGGCGGCGGGGCCCAGTCCGGGCCGCGTCGGCGCAGGCAGAGCAGCGGCGCGGCAAGCACGTACCGGATCCAGGTGGTCGTCGGATCCTCGTCGGCGTTGCCGGGCACCCACACCGGGCGGGTGCGGGCCGGGTCGATGGCCAGCCAGGCGGCCATACGCGCGGACGCCCAACCGGTGCGCCGCCCGGCGTGCCGGCTGGCCGAGGCGAACGCCGCGAGCAACGGCGGCCCGACCGCGTGGGCCGTCGCCCAGCGCGCCGCGACCTGGTCCGGCTCGCCGATGTCGAGGCAGACCTGCAGACCGGCGGTGCTGTACATCATCGTCCGGCCGGCCGGACCCCGCCGGTCGAAGGCGCGACGCATGGCGCGGTAGCGGGGAGTGTCCACCACTGGGCGGGGCCGACGGTGCGGGTCGATTCCGCTGCGGCCGAGGGTCAGCCCGGCGGCGGCCAGCAGGCCGGTGACCTGGGCGATGTCGGCCTCGGTGGCCTGGATCAGCGCGCCGGTCGAAGAACGCGGCGGGGTGGAGATCTCCAACTGGCCGCCCGGTTCGAGGGTCACCGTGCCGCCGTGTCGCAGCGGCTCGGCGGGGCTCGTGGGGTCCAGCGTGACGGGGCTGTGGCGCCCCAGCGCCGCCCGCAGCCGCACCGGGTCGACCGGTCGGGCAGGGTCGGCGGCGTCGTGCACGGTCCATTCCAGTTCGACGCCGGTGTATGTCGGGGGGCCGGTCTTGAAGCAGATGCGCGCGAGATGTCGGCCTGCGGCCGCGGACTCACGCAGGATCGCGCTGCGATCCAGCTCGGGCGACGTCACCATTGGTGCAGCCTCCTTCGTCGTGCGCCAACTCCGGAACACTGTGCCACCGTAAACCAGGCCACCGACACTGTCGGCGGCGTCGACGGTGCCACCAACCCCTGTCTAACAGACGAATTTCCCGGTGCACGGCAGAACGAACGCGCCGGCCGGACGCTCAGTTCGCGGCCGACCCGGCCGGGTGGGAGGGCTTGGTCTTCGCCGATCCGGGCGGCGTCCCCGCCGAGGACGGTTCGGCGGGGGCAGACGACCGCGCCGGAGCCGACGGCTTCGCCTCGGGCACCAGTCGCTGGCAGTACTCCTCGACCGCGGCGACGCCACCGGCGGCCTCCACCAGCCGCTGGAAGGCCGGCGTCCGCAACTTCTTCTCCCGCTTCTCGGGCTTCCCTGCGCGCCAGGCCCGGCACAGCCCGTGCAGCTGACCGTTCGGCGCCGAACCGACGGTCGGAGTGCCGGTCGGGGACGGCGGGCCGGGCGACGCCGATCGGCTCGGCGCGGTCGGCGTGGTCGCCGCGGTCGCCGCGGGATCGCTGGCGGTCGGTGGCGCGCTGCTCGGCGCCGGCGGGACCGGGTCGGGTGCCCGGTCCAGGCCGGCCGCGGCGAACGCGGCGCCCGCGGTGGCGGTGGCGGCCAGCGCCCCGATCCAGGCCAACGCGCCGGTGGTGAGCCGACGGCTGCGTGGTCGTCGGGCCGCGGCGGGCTCCGGGGCGGCGGCCCGGGCGGCCCGGAACGCGGCCAGCGCGGCCTCCTCGCCCGCCAGCTCCCCCGGCCGGGCCGGGCCGGCGGCAGCGGCGAG
>NZ_JBFAPG010000380.1:0-6256 GCF_040675595.1 Micromonospora sp. NPDC049580 | reverse complement strand
AACTCCTTCTCGTCGATCCCCAGATCGATGTGCGCCATGGTGATCTGCCCTCCAGCCGTGAACCGGCCCGACCGGGTGGACGCCTCTGCCGGCGACGACTGCCCGTGCGGGGCGACGTGACAGGCGCCGCGCAGCCACGATCTCATCCCGTCCGACGAACGTCTTTCTTCATTCATGCTCTTTCCCACGACCGACCCGGACGGCGCGGCGACGGCCGGGCAGGCCCGGACGGATCACCACCGCATACCATGGGGATCCGCGGAGTGGTGTGCTGTCCACAGGCTCCTTCACTGTCCACAGCGGTGCCCGCACAGGCAATGGTCGACGGCTCCGTGCGGCACGGTCGGGCCCGTGGATTCGCGACTGCGTGCCCTGTTGGTTCGGGGCGGTGGGCTGTGCACCTGGTCAGAAGTGGTGCGAGTGGCACCCGAGTGGACGATTCAGGCCGCCCGGCGGGCGGGTCGGTTGGCGCGCCCGCTGCCCGGGGTCTACCTGGACGCCGCCCTGATCCGGAGCACGGGCGTGGACGTCCCGCGCCGGGCCCCTCATCAGGGCGGTCAACGACCGGCTCACCACGCCACAGCGGCTCGTCGTCGCCCTGGCCGACGTGCCCCGGTTGGCCGATCGCGCGGCGCTGCGCGGTCTGCTGGATCGGCTCGCCGCCGGTTGCCGTAGCCCGCTTGAGATCTGGGGTCACGACCACGTCTTCACGGGTCCGGGTATGCCCACCTTCATCCGGCAGGCGCGGGTACGGGTCGGTGCCCGAACCATCTACCTCGACATGTTCGCCGAGGCGGAGCGCGTCAACGTCGAACTGGACGGCGCCACCACCCATGGCGATCCGGTCGAACGCGAGGTCGACCTCCGCCGCGACGCCCTGCTGGCCACCAGGGGAATCCTCGTCGTCCGCTTCACCCACCGCCGCCTCCTGGCGAACCCCGCCGAGGTCCGCCAGCAGACCCTGGCAATCCTCGCCAGCCGCCGCGCTCGCTCATGATCACTTGATGCTGACTAGTTTTCCGGAGCCCCTGACAACTGCTCAGCATCAAGTGATCATGAGCGGGATGCGGTGCTACTCGGAGGTGGACGGGAGGATGCTAGCCAGCCGGGCCAGCGTTGGCGATCATGGCAGAACGCGCGGATCGGGAACAATCGGCATGAAGGTCTATGCCGACCCGATCAAGATTTGGTGGCGCGGAGATGAAGGAGTTCGCCGATCCACCGCGCGGCCTCCCGCTGGGCGGCGAGCAGGTGCTGGCGGGCGTCGGCCACCTCCTGGTCGGCGTCCGCGTCGAGGTGGTCGCCCAGGATCGTCGTCCACCGTCGGCTCAGCTCCTCGGCGTACGTCGCCCTGCGCAACTGTTCGTCGAACTGGTACTCCATTTTCACCATCCGGTCGACGTGCGGCTGGAGCGCCGGCATGATCCGCTCGTCGAGCCGGACGGCGGCGTCGGGTCGGCAGGTGATGAGGACGTCACCGCGCTGGTAGCGCCACTCGGGATCGTCGGCGAGCGCCCGCTGCAACGCCACCTCCAGATCGGCTGCCCGGTGCGGCGGCAGGTCCCGGGCGGCGTCGGCGGCCAGCCGGGTCAGCCGTTGGATGGCGTTCGGTTGGAAGTACTGCACGTACCAGCTCAACACCTCGGCGCGCAGGCTCGCGGGTGACGACCAGGCGAACGTGGCGCGGACGTAGAACGAGTACACGTACCCGCGAGAGGGGACCGCGATCAGCCGGGGCGCGTCGCGCTGTTCGATGAGCGGACCCGGCGGGGACGGTCCGGCCCCGGCTCCGACGGGTGCCTCGTCCTGGAGCGCGGCCACCAGCCGATCCCACGTCCGTGCCCACCACCGCCAACCCCGGACACTCACGTCCCGGGCGATGGTCAGCCCACGGATGCCCCGCCGACGCCACAGGTACGCGGGCCTCGGCCTCTCCTCGGGAGCGTCCGTCATGGCACCCCTTCACGGTCACCGATCCGCATGTCACGCTAACAACCGATGACCGATATGCCCGTAGCCGCGCCGATGGCCCCAGGTCGGGTCGGCGTCGGGATGCTCGCGCTGCCCCCGCTGGTGGGGGGACCGATGGTCCGGGGTTCATCGAGCATTGTGGAGCAGTTGGGGTGCGCGGGCTGTTGCTGACGGCCGGCAACGGCGAGACTGACTCCGGTCCGCCAATCACGCGGATCGATGGATCGGATGGTCTGGAGGCAGCCTGTGTCCACCCTCGTGTCCCCGCTGGCCACGCTCGGCGCGATCCGCCAGCGTACCACCACCCTCGCCCTGCTCCTCACCATGGTCGCCGCCGCGCTGATCGGCCCGTCCGTGGTGGCCCCACGGTTGACCGACTCCGCGTCGGCGGCGGTCTACAGCTCCTGCACCGTCAGCCGCTGCGCGGACGCGCGCACCGCCCGCTCCGGCTGGTCCGCCAAGGGCTTCCCGACCAGCCGCGGCTGGTACTCCTGGAGCGGCGGGCTGTCCAACTTCGCCGGCGGCCGGTTCTACAACAACGAGGGTCAACTGCCCACCAACGCCACCTACTACGAGTACGACGTGTACCCGCGTACCCAGGGCGCTGCCCGCGACGCGTACCGGATCGTGGTGAACCGCAGCAGCGGCGCCACCTGGTTCTCGCCCAACCACTACACCGACTTCTACCGGCTCTGACCGACCCGAGGGCCGGCCGGTCGCACTCGGCCGGCCCTCGAGGCGTCGCCCCGGCCGGATCGGGAGGCACGTACGGAATGTCGCGGTCGGTGACGGCCGGCGGGGTGGTTACTCCAATGAGCGTTATGACTCTGAGGAATGAATATGACTCTGAGGTATGTCGCTCTCACGAGTGACCGAGGCCGGACGGCGCCGGGCGCGCCGGATCGTGCCTCCCGCCGAGACAACGCCAGCCCGGCCGAGGACGGTCAGTCGACAAGCCGCCGCTGACTGTGTGGGTGCTCAGTTCCCGACAGTCCGGACCTCGCCGGGGCACGGTGACGGTGGTGGTGACGCTCGGGTGACGGCCCCTTCGCGATCCTCGTGCCCAGCCGGGCGGCGTGCCCTGGCAGGGGCAGCGGGGAGGCCGGTGCGGTGGACTTCGTCGACGGGGTGCTGGTGCGGCTGGCCGATCCGGGCACCCGCGCCGCCGTCTTCGACGACGCGTCGCTGGCCCACCTGGTCGAGGCCGCGTACGACACCGAGGCGATGCCGGTCGCGCCCCCGTACGCGGCGGTCTTCGACGAGCTGACCCTCGGCTTCGCCGCCGCGCCCGCGACGCTGGCCGAGGGGGAGTGGCTGGGCTCCGGCGGCACCACCCGTACCGAGCTGCGCGTCCGGCTGCACGGCCTCGGCGGGTCGGCGCTGCGCATCGACGCGCTCTGGCGGGGCAGCCTGGTGGTGCGCACGAGCCTCGCCCGGGACCGGGTCGAGGACCTCGACGTGGCGGTGCCGGCCTTCGACGTCGACCCGCAGATCATCGCCGACCTCGGCGCGTTGCCCACCGACCCGGCGCTGTTGGAGACCGAGCGTCGCACCCGACTGGTGGCCCGGCTGCGGGCGGGCCTGCACCAGCCGGCCGCGTTCACCGACGCGCACCTGGACCGGCTGCTCGCGGGCGTCGGCGCCGCGAACGCGGGTGACCTGGTGGCGCGGATGCGCGGGCAGACCGCCGGCGCCACCGTACGGCTGCGCTACGCGGCGCCGCCGGCCGCGCCACCCACACCCCGTCCGCTGCCGTTCGCCGCCGCCGTGCTGATCCGCGACCGGGGCTTCTCCCTCGCCGACCTGCTCGTCGAGACGCGGCTCGTCCGGGCCCGCGCCGAGGAGCTGGGCCTGGACGTGCCCGCACCCGACGACGTCCGGCGGCGGCACCGGGTGGTCGCGGTCTGGGTGGTCCCCATCGAGACGTTCGACGACGACGGTTGGCCCGGCGGCGACGCCGGCACCGCCGCGCAGAAGCGGGCCACCCGGTTCGCCCGCGCCGGCCAGTGGCTCGCCCGCAGCGGCATCGGACTGGCCGCCGTGACGACCTGAGAACCCAGACCAGCAGCAACTTCGTCCGGGAGGACCCGTGGCACCGACAGCAGCATTCCCGTTCATCGAGGTCCGGATCGTGCCGCCACCGGCGCCGCTGGCCCAGCGCTCGCCGGGCGTCATCGCCGTGGTGGGCAAGGCGCCGTCCACGGCCGACGGTGGCTCCGCCCCGGCGAACACGCCGGTCCGGATCGAGACCCTGGACGACGCGGTCACCAACTTCGCCCGCCGGCAGGCCGGCAACGTGGTCCGCAACGCCCTCTACAACTCGCTCGAACTGGCGTTCCTGCAGGACCCACGGCCGGCCAAGGTGTACGGGGTCAAGGTGGCCGGCGACGACTACGCGGCCGCGCTCGGCGGTCTGGAGGCCGCCGACGACGTGACCATGGTGTCGCTGGCCAACGAGTCGACCGTCGGCAACCCGGCCGGAGCCGGGGCGCCCACCGGGTTGCAGGCGCTCAAGGCGCACGTGGAGACGATGTCGGCCGCCGGCCAGCGGCGGATCGGCTTCGCCATGGTCAACCCGGCCACCGAGAAGGGCCCCAGCTACGTCGCCGACATCACCACCGCGGCGAACCCACTCAAGAGCAGCACCAGCCGGATGGTGATGATCGCCGCCCGGGGCGCCGACGGCGACGCCGCCACCGCCGCGATGGCGGCCGTGGCCGGCCTGCCGGTGCACCACAGCATCGTGCTGAAGAAGATCCGTGGGGTGGCCATCCCGGTGGCCAAGCAGTACAGCCCGGCCGAGATCAAGGGCCTCTCCGAGGCCAACCTCACCCCGATCATCGACCCGACGCTGATCACCGGCGAGAGCCTGCACTTCGCCGACGGGCGGCTGTTCACCACCGATGCGAGCCTGCTGCACGTCGACCTGGTCCGCACCCTCGACCAGATCGAGTTCATGCTCCGCGCCGGTCTCATCGGCCTGGTCGGCGACGCCCGCATCACCAAGCCGGGCATGACCCTGCTCAAGACCCAGGTGGACGGCATCCTCGGCCCACTCAAGCGGCAGGCGGTGATCGACGACTACCGCGTCGAGATCCCGGTGCTCGACATCCTCACCATCCCTGAGGCCGCCCGTACCGCCACCGACACCTCGATCGTCACCGCCGCCCGGGCCGACCGCACCGTCGACCTGGTCGTCACCGTCACGTACGGCCCGGCCGTGAGCCGCCTGCTGGTCACGCTCGTGGCCAAGTTCTGACCGGAGGAACCAGACCATGGAGTGGAAGACCCGCCTCGCGGTGCAGTACACCAAGGGCACCGAGACGGTGTTGATCAGCCCGATCGACTCGTTCAGCCCGTCCTTCTCGCTCAACGTCGAGGCGCTGCACTCGTGCGAGGTGACCCACATGGGCGTCATCCACGCGCCGGTGTCGATGAACTTCACGATGACCGTCAAGGCGATCGGGGATGTCGCCGGCCGGCTCACCAAGCTGGCGCTCGACGGCGAGCTGTTCGACATCGCGCTGCTGGAGCACACCGGCGACGACTGGGCGTTCTCGTCCTTCGTGCTGCGGGACTGCCTGATCACCAGCGCGACACCCACCACCGCCACCATCTCCGGCGCCCCGGCGGCGACCTTCAGCGGCTTCAGCCTGGCCGCCTCGGTCGACCCGAAGACCGGCGACCCGTCCGTTCTGCCGTAACCGACCGACGAGGAACCGGAGGTAGCAGATGGCGACCGGAGCTGGCCGCGCCGCCCGGGTCACCCGTACCGGGCTGGCCCTGGTGCACGCGGGTGAGCTGGTGCTGCCGGCGGCCGGCAGCGAGGCGGAAGCCGAGCAGGTGGCCGAGGACGATCGCGCGGTCATCGCGTACCACTTCCCGGTGGAGATCGAGGTGGTCGCGGCCGGCGGCGCCCTCGACGCCGACGCGCTCGCCGACCTCGCGCTGGCCCGGCTCGCCGAGCACCTGGACGGGCGGTTCTGACGGTGGCCATCTCGGTGCACGTGCCGGTGCGGATCCGGCTGGACGCCCGGTCGGTGACCGAGCGGCCGGCGGCCGTGACCGACGCGCTCGCCGCGGCCCTGGCCCGCGCCCTGGAACGCTCCCGGCAGGAGGTGGTCGCGCCGCGCGGCGGCTATCTGGAGGTACGCGCCGCGGCGCCGGACTTCCGGTGGACCGGCCCGGCCGCCGAGCGGGTGTCCCCGGACGACCGGCGGGCCTTCGAGGCCCGGCTGCGCCGGCGCGTCGACGAGGTGGTCGCCGCGGCGCGGCTGGATCCGGG
>NZ_JBFAPG010000379.1:0-6262 GCF_040675595.1 Micromonospora sp. NPDC049580 | reverse complement strand
GCCGGGTCGGCCGCCGGGCCGACAGGACGCGTCCGCGCCGGTCGTACGGCGACGGGTGGCAGACTCGTCGGCGTGAACGACATGGCCGCATCGACGGTGGACGGCGAGCTGGAGAGCGTCAGTCTGGTGGACCTCGCCGTCTCCCGGCTGACCCGGGAGATCCTCAGCGGCAAGAGCGACCCGGGTGAACGCCTCGTCGAGGAGCAGTTGACCCGCCGGCTGGGGATCAGCCGGGCTCCGCTGCGGGAGGCGCTGCGGTTGCTGGCCCAGCAGGGCCTGGTCGAGCACGTGCCCCGGCGCGGAGTCCGGGTGGCCACCCTGTCCGACCGCGACGTGCGGGAGCTGTACGAGCTGCGGGACGTGCTGGAACGATTCTCGGTGCGAGCGGGGATCCCGGTCGGCCGGGAGAGCGACCTGGCGGGGTTGCGGGCGACGCTGGACCAGATGCGGGAGGCGACCCGGGCCGGCGACCGGATGACGGTCGCGGAGTCGCACCGGGCGTTCCACGTCGCGCTGGTGGCGCTCGCCGGCAACCGTCAACTCTCCGCCGTGTACGGCTCGATCCTGGTGAAGTTGCAGCTCTACATGGCGATCAACCTGCGCCGCGAGGCGGAGGTGGCGCAGCCGCTGGACGGGGTCCACCGGCACGAGCGGCTGTTCGAGGCGGTCGTCGGGGGAGACCCCGAGGAGGTTCTCGCCGTGCTCTCCGCGCACGGAGCGCGCTCGTACCTCGACTAGGTCCCCGGCCGGGGTATGCGTGCCGTCATGTCCTCGTTACAGAGCGCGTGATTCGCTGTAACAGAACGGTCGACAATCGACAGTATGCCAGAACGAGTGGAGTCCATCTCGGAGCTTCGGACGGCGTACCGCGAGGGTGGCCGGACCCCCGTCGACCAGGCCGAGCGCATCCTGGACGGCTTGGCCGGGCGCGACGGCGAGCCGGTCTGGATCAGCACCGTCCCGGCCGACCGCCTGCGCGAACGGGCCGAGTCGCTGACCCGCCACGGTGATCCGGCACTGCCGCTGTACGGGATCCCGTTCGCGGTCAAGGACAACATCGACGTCGCCGGCATGGTCACCACGGCCGGCTGCCCCGACTTCGGATACCTGGCCGCCGAGGACGCTCCGGTGGTGCGCCGACTGCTCGACGGCGGCGCGCTGCTCGTCGGCAAGACCAACCTGGACCAGTTCGCCACCGGCCTCACGGGGGCCCGCTCGCCGTACGGCAGTTGCCAGAGCGTCTTCGGCGGCGGCCTCATCTCCGGCGGCTCCAGCTCCGGCTCCGCGGTCGCGGTCGCCGCGGGCCAGGTCAGCTTCGCCCTGGGTACGGACACCGCCGGCTCCGGCCGGGTGCCCGCGGCGCTCAACGGGATCGTCGGCCTCAAGCCCACCCGGGGTCTGCTCAGCACGGCCGGCGTGGTGCCGGCCTGCCGTTCGCTGGACTGCGTGTCGGTCTTCGCCCCTGACGTGGCCGGCGCCCTCGACGTGCTGCACGCCGCCCGTGCCGTCACCTCGGCCGACCCGTGGGGACGTCCGTTGCCGGCCGAGCGGGTGGTGCCCCGCATGCCGGGGACCCTACGCCTCGGGGTGCCGCGGGCAGAAGACCTCGAATTCTTCGGCGACACCGGGCAGGAGGCCCGGTTCGCCGCCGGCGTGCAACTGCTGCGTACCCTCGTCGGGTCCCCGCGGTCGGTGCCCCTCGGCCCCTTCTTCGCGGCGGGGGACCTGCTCTACCAGGGGCCCTGGGTGGCCGAGCGGCTCGTCGCGCTGGGCGGTTTCCTGCGGTCGCACCCGGAGTCGGTCCTCGCGGTCACCCGGGCCGTGCTGGAGACCGGGTGGCGCTACGACGCGATCGACGCCTTCCGGGGCCAGCACCGGCTGCGCGAGCTGCGCGCGCAGGTCGACCAGCTCTGGCAGGACGTCGACGTGCTGGTCGTGCCCACCGTCGGCACCACGTTCACGCTCGACGAGATCGCCGAGGACCCGATCGGGCGCAACGCCATGCTCGGCCGCTACACCCAGTTCGCCAACCTGCTCGACCTGGCCGCCGTGACCGTACCCAACGGGTTCACCGCCGCCGGCCGGCCGGCGAGCCTGACCCTGCTCGGCCCGGCGTTCAGCGACACCACCCTGGCCCGGCTGGCCGCCACCCTCACCACGGGCGGCGCAACCGGTCCGGAGGTCGAGCCCGGCCCGCCGCCGATCGAGGTGCCGGCCCAGCGCCGGGCGGACGTGCTGATCGCCGTGGTCGGCCGGCACCTGGCCGGCGAGTCCCGCAACGGCGAGCTGCTCGGGCACGGCGCGGTCCTCGCCGGCACCGCCCGCACCGCGCCGCTCTACCGGCTCTACCGCATGGACACGTCCGACGGCGAGGGACTGCCCGGTCTGGTCCGGATCGCCCCGGACGGGCCGTCGGGCCATCCCATCGAGGTCGAGCTGTGGCGGTTGCCCAGCGCCGCGGTCGGTGGGCTGCTGGCCGGCGTGCCCGCACCCCTCTCGCTCGGGTGGGTCCGCCTGCACGACGGGCGGGACGTGCTCGGTTTCCTCTGCGAAGCGTATGCCGCGGGCCCGCCGGCCGAGGACATCAGCGCCAGCGGTGGGTGGCGGGCCTACCGCCGTTCCGCCGTCCGGCGCTGACGCGGGCGGCACCAGCGATCACGACAGGAGGCGAGAGGATGGGCAGCATCGGGCCGGTACCGGCCAACCCCTACCCGTGGCCGTACGACGGCGCGGCCGACACCGCGCGTACCGCACTGCTCTGCATCGACTGGCAGACCGACTTCTGCGGGCCGGGCGGCTACGTCGACGCGATGGGTTACGACATCGGCCTCACCCGGGCCGGCCTGCCGGCCACCGCCCGGCTGCTGGAGCACGCCCGATCGCTCGGGATGCTCGTCGTGCACACCCGGGAGGGGCACGACCCGCAACTGTCCGACCTGCCGGCGAACAAGCGGTGGCGCTCGGCGCGCATCGGCGCCGAGATCGGGGCGGCCGGCCCGGCCGGCCGGATCCTGGTCCGGGGCGAGCCCGGCTGGGAGATCGTGCCCGAGGTCGCCCCGGTGGCCGGTGAGGTGATCATCGACAAGCCGGGCAAGGGCGCCTTCTACGCCACCAACCTCGACCTGGTGCTCCGCACCAGGGGCATCACCCACCTGATCCTCACCGGCATCACCACCGACGTCTGCGTGCACACCACCATGCGCGAGGCGAACGACCGGGGTTACGAGTGCCTGATCCTCTCCGACTGCACCGGCGCCACCGACAAGGCCAACCACGACGCCGCGCTGCACATGGTGACCATGCAGGGCGGCGTCTTCGGCTGCGTCACCACATCCGAGGACGTCATCGCCGCCACGGCGAAGTGAGGTGCGCCCATGTTGACCATCGCCGCACGACCCGGCCCGTACTCCTTCGACCTCCCGAGCACCGCGCTGCTCGTCATCGACATGCAGCGCGACTTCCTGGAGCCCGGCGGCTTCGGTGCGAGCCTGGGCAACGACGTCAGCCAGTTACGCACGACGATCGCGCCGCTCGCGGCGCTGCTGGCCGACGCCCGTGCCGTCGGCCTGACCGTCGTGCACACCCGCGAGGGGCACCTGCCCGACCTGTCCGACTGCCCGCCCGCCAAGCTCCACCGGGGCGCGCCGAGCAAGCGGATCGGTGACCCCGGCCCCAAGGGCCGGATCCTGATCCGCGGCGAGTACGGCCACGACATCATCGACGAGTTGGCGCCGCTGCCCGGCGAGCCGGTCATCGACAAGCCCGGCAAGGGCGCCTTCCACGCCACCGATCTGGACGCCCTGCTCGCCGAGCGGGGCATCCGCAGCCTCCTGGTCACCGGGGTCACCACCGAGGTGTGCGTGCACACCAGCGTCCGGGAGGCCAACGACCGCGGGTACGAGTGCCTCGTGCTCGCCGACTGTGTCGGGTCCTACTTCCCCGAGTTCCAGCGGGTCGGGCTCGACATGATCGCCGCCCAGGGCGGGATCTTCGGGTGGGTCGCCGACTCGGCGCAGGTACGCGCCGCGCTGCCCACCACGTCCGCGTTGCAGCCCTCTTCCTGACCGGGAGCAGCCATGGTCCCCACGAAGCCCACAGTCGTCCCGCTCCCGTACTGGGTGCGCGGCGACACCAACGCGTTCTTCGGTTTCGGCGTCAACGTCCTGGTCAACGTGCTCACTCTGACCGGGCTCTGCATCGCCGTGGTGAACCTTCCCGAGGGGGAGGTGTTCGGCACCATCCTGCCGGCGCTCGGCATCGCCCTGGTCGCGGGCAACGTCTACTACACCTTCCTGGCCCGCCGCCTCGCCCGCCGGGAGAACCGTGCCGACGTGACGGCCCTGCCGTACGGGCCGAGCGTGCCGCACATGTTCATCGTCATCTTCGTCATCATGCTCCCGATCTACCTGCGCACCCAGGATCCGGTGCGGGCCTGGGAGGCCGGGCTGGCGTGGGCCTTCATCATCGGCGTGATCGTGCTGATCGGCGCGTTCGTCGGGCCCTACATCCGCCGGTACGCGCCCCGGGCCGCGCTGCTCGGCACCCTCGCGGGGATCTCGATCACCTTCATCTCGATGAACCCGGCTGGGCAGATGTGGCGCATGGCCTGGGTCGCCCTGCCGGTCTTCGCGTTGCTGCTGATCGGTCTGCTCACCGACGTGAAGCTGCCGTTCAACTTCCCGATCGGGCTCGCGGCGCTGCTCGTGGGCACCGCGATCGGCTGGGCCGGCGGGGCGATGTCGGTGCCCGACGTCACGGCGGCCGCGCGGGACATCGCGGTCGCCGTACCCTCGCTCAAGCTGGACCTGCTGGTCACCGGGCTGGCCGACATGGCGCCGTTGCTGGCGACGGCGATTCCGCTCGGCGTCTACAACTTCACCGAGGGCATGACCAACGTGGAGAGCGCGGCGACCGCCGGGGACAACTACAACCTGCGCAGTGTGCTGCTGGCCGACGGCGCGGGCGCGGTGATCGGTGCGGCGCTCGGGTCGCCGTTCCCGCCCGCCGTCTACGTCGGCCACCCGGGCTGGAAGGCGGCGGGTGGACGCAGCGGCTACTCGATGGCGACCGGCGTGGTGATCGCGGTGCTCTGCTTCCTCGGCATGTTCGGGCTGCTCGCGGCGATCTTCCCGACGGCGGCCATCGTGCCGATCCTGCTCTACATCGGTCTGCTGATCGGGGCGCAGGCGTTCCAGGCGACCCCACGGGCGCACGCCGCGGCCGTGGTCGCCGCGCTGATTCCCAACATCGCCGCCTGGGCGACCGGGCAGATCGACAACGCCTTGGCGGCGGCCGGCACCAGCGCCGCCGCGGTCGGCGACGACGCGCTCAACGGCGCCGGCGTGGTGTACGACGGGCTGCTGGTGCTCGGCCGGGGAGCCATCCTCGCCGGCCTGGTGCTCGGCGCGGTGGTGGTCTTCATCATCGACAAGCGGTTCGTCCGGGCGGCGATCTTCGCCGGCGCCGGCGCGGTGCTCTCGTTCATCGGGCTGATCCACGGCGAACGGATCGAGTGGAACGCCAACGGACAGGTGGCGCTCGGCTACCTCTTCGTCGCGGCGATCTGCGTGATCGTCGCGCTCGGTCGGCCCACGCCGCGCGATCCCGACCCGGAGGAGGCCGAGCTGGACCGGACGCCCAATCCGACCGCGTCCACCAGCCCCGCCACCGATCGAGCGGAAGACGAGCAGAAGACGTCGGCCCTGAGCGGCTGAGCCGGCCGTCCCGGAGGAGGTGCCGACGCGTTCGCACCGGGGCGGCCAGGTGCCGACCCGACGGATCGAGAGGACGTACCGCGTGGAGATCGATCGGACGGACGTGGTCGCCGAGGTGGCGGCGGCCTTCGCCGGCTACGAGCGGGCGCTGGTCGACGGCGACGCCGAGGGGATCTGCGGGTACTTCTGGGACTCCGACCGGACCGTGCGGTTCGGCCTCGCCGACCACCAGTACGGGTTGGACGAGCAGCGCAAGTGGCGGGCCGCGCAGCCACCGCTGCCGACCGGCCGACGGCTTGTCGACCCGATGATCAGCACGTTCGGCGCGGACCTCGCGGTCGTGACGACCCGTTTCGGGTACGCCGGCGCCGCCGCCACCGGGCGGCAGACCCAGACCTGGGTACGCCTGCCCGTCGGCTGGCGGATCGTCACCGCCCACGTCTCCGAACCGGCCGAGGACCGCGCCGAACGTGCTGATCATCGGGTCGACAAGCCGTCGGCCGGTCGGCAGCGGTGGCTGCGCGGCCCGCCACTTGCGCTGCTCGTCC
>NZ_JBFAPG010000378.1:0-6263 GCF_040675595.1 Micromonospora sp. NPDC049580 | reverse complement strand
TCCTGTGGGGGCACCCCGAATTCGTGCTGTCGGTGCTGCGCGTTCGGTGGGCTGCCGGCGTTTCGTCGGCGTTCAGCGGTGGCGTCCTTCAGCGGTGGTGGCGCTGAGCGGTGGTGGCGCTGAGCGGTGGCGGCGCTGAGCGGTGGCGGCGCTGAGCGGTGGGGGCGGTCAGCGGTGGGGGCGGTCAGCGCACCCGGGCGAGGGTGAGGCCATCCGCGATCGGCAGCATCACCGGGTCGACCCGTACGTCGGCGAGCACCTCGTCGTTGAAGGCGGCGATCGCCCGGTCGTTGGCGTCCCGTGGGGCGATCACCCGCCCGCCGCGCAGCACGTTGTCGACGGCGATCACCCCGCCCGGCCGCATCCGGGGCACCAGCTCGGCCCAGTAGACCGGGTACCCGGTCTTGTCCGCGTCGATGAACGCGAAGTCCAGGTGACGCTCGTGCGGCAACTCCCGCAGCGTCTCGCCGGCCGGGCCGATACGCAGGTCGATGCGGTCCTGCACCCCGGCGCGGGCCCAGTAACGCCGGGCGATGCCGGTGTACTCCTCGGAGATGTCGAAGCAGGTCAGCCGCCCACCCTCGGGCAACCCCCGGGCGATGGCCAGCGCCGACAGGCCGGTGAACGTGCCAACCTCGACGGCCTGCCGTACGTCCAGCAGCCGGGTCAGGAACGTCAGGAACGCGGCCTGCTCCGGCGCCACCTGCATGGAGGCGTGCTCGGGCAGCACCGACCGGGTCTCCTCGGCCAGATCCTGGATGATCTCGTCCGGTGGGGCGCCGTGCGCGACCAGGTAGGCGTGCAACTCGTCGGTGAGCGGGATCGACTTCGTGGTCATGAGCGGACGTTACCCAGCGGCTCGACCGATTGGCCGCCCGGCGCGACCTTTGTCCACAGGTCCGTGATCTGCAGCCCCAGTTCGGCGAGGAGCCGACGCAGCAGCGGCATCGACAATCCGACCACGGTCCCCGGGTCGCCCTCGATCCGTTCCACGAACGGCCCGCCCAACCCGTCGATCGTGAACGCACCGGCCACCGCCAGCGGCTCACCGGTGGCGACGTACGCGGCGATCTCGTCGTCGCTGATGTCCGCAAAATGGACGGTCGTCGAGGCAACCGCCTCGGCGCGCCGCCCGCTGACACCGTCGATCAGACAGTGCCCGCTGTGCAGGACACCGCTGCGCCCCCGCATCCGCAGCCAACGCGCGGTGGCGTCCGCCGGATCCGCCGGCTTGCCGAGGATCTGCCCGTCGAACGCGAGCACCGAGTCACAGCCGATGATCAGGGTCCGCTGACTGGTGCCTGCTTCCGTGCTGGTGCCTTCGTCCGTGCCTGTGCCGGCGTTCGTGCCTGCGCTGGTGCCTGTGCCTGCGTCCGTGCCCGTGCCTGCGCTGGTGCCGACTGGCGCGGTTGCCGTGGCGGCCGGGCTCAGCCGGCTCAGCACTGCCTCTGCCTTGAGCCGAGCCAACTCCAGACACAGGTCCTCGGCCCGATCGGTCACCACCAGGGATTCGTCCACCCCGCTGACCAGCACGTCCGGCTCAATGCCGGCGGCCTGGAGAGACTTACGACGGGCAGGGCTGGCCGAGGCGAGCACGAGGCGGAGCGGCAGAGAATCAGACACCAGCCCGACGTTACCGGCTCACCACCCACCACACCGGTCCACCCGGCCGCGCCGCTCTCGACGCCGTGCTCTTCATGCCCACACGGCCCGCGCTCTTGATCCACTCCACATCACCGATATCGGCCTATCAACCAGCAACAAAAGCCCCACATCGCCGATATGAAGTCGATCAGCCTGTCGGCACCACCGTGATCGACTCGACTTCATGGATATCGGGGTATCCCGCTCGCCCGGACACCCCGATATCAAGGATCCCGAGTCGATCAACGCGCCCCGGCTCGATCAGCGACTGATTCTGGGCGGCGGATCATCACCGCGCCGCCGACGCCGCGCCACCAGCGCCCATCCGACCCCGACGGCCACGATCACGGCGAGAGTGGCCAGGCCGCGAGCTGTCGCGCCATCACCGCCCTCACCAGGCCGATCGCCGGCCGCCGCGGTCGAGCCAGTCGCGGCCGGAGCGCTCACCGACTCAAACCCCAACGGGGGTACGTCTGCCGTCAGCGCTGCCACAAGATCGATCACGCCGTACCCGTACTCGTCGTCCCGGCCTGGCGGACCCTTGTCGATGGCCGTGGCCGTAAGCCGATGGGCTACCTCCTGGGCCGGCAGGTAGGGATACTTCGACCTGATCAACGCCGCCGCCCCAGCCACAATCGCCGTCGCGCTCGAAGTACCCGTGCCCTTCGAGTACTTTCCGCCGTAGCTGGTGCTGTAGATATCGACCGCGGGTGCGACCACGTCGATCTCTGGGCCGGTCACCGAAACGGCAGCATGCTGTCCGTCGCGGTCCACGCCACCAACAGCAATTACGCCTTCTTCGGTCGCTGGGTATGAACCAGGCTGGTAAGGCGTATTTCCCACTGCTGCCACCACAATTATGTTCGCGGCGAGGGCGGCTTCTACTGCCCTGATGAGTCGCGGCGTTGATGCCCCTCCGCTGGATATATTGATGACTTGAGCTCTCTTGGATGTCGCAAATTCGATAGCCGCAGCAAGGTCATCGGCTTCTCCGAAATTGTCCGACGCGGAGGCCATGATAGGGAGGATTTTAGATCGGGGGGCAATGCCCAGGGCGCCTTTTCCTGCAGTCCTGCCATGCGCTGCGATCAGTCCTGCCATGCTCGTGCCGTGGCTGTTCGAATCTTTGTGACCATCTCCTGAGCCGCCAGCGACAATGTCGGCTCCCGTCAGCAAGTTTCCGCTGAGGTCGGGATGGGGGTCGACGCCGGTGTCGGGCACGGCGACAACGACCCCTTCGCCCTTGCTAATTAACTGCGCTTCGGTGACCTTTAAGAATGCGAGATGCCATTGATCGTTCCGGATTCGTTCGACGTCAGCGGGCATCGGGTCGGCGTGCGTGGAACGTGGAGATAACGCTAGGGTGAATCCCGCGAGTGACAGTTGCAGGATCAACGCGGCTGCCATGGACTTGGCAAAACTTGACATTATCGACTAAAGCCGATTGCTGGCCCTGGGTCAATAGGTCCTTCATCGCTCGGTGGACGGACCACCGGCGCTACGCCCTTATCGGTCTCCCATGGATGATCGGGATCCCAAGGAGGCGCATTGTCGTTGTCTGCCCCCCTTCGAGAATTCGGCCGAAGAGCGGTCGACTGAATGCCCGGGGGAGTTGTCAGTCCAGGCGCGCCGCCCACCGGGGAAATGCCCAGCGTTGCCGACGGCCCGCGCCCGGCTCCAGGTCGAGAACCCGCACCCCCGCTCGGCGCTGTGCCCGCTCCTCCGCCACCGATGACACCGCCGATTGGGTTTACTCGGCGAGGCGAATTTTGGGTGGGGCCAGGCTGGTTGACGCCCATCCCTGGCATGCCCCCAATGAGGCCCGGTGACATGGGTCGGCTGGCAGTCGGTGGTGTCGGGCCCTTCGGAAGGTTCCCAGTTCCGATCTGCGGTTTCGTGGCTCCAAAGCGACGTGACGTCGGGTCACTGACAGGCCCGACTGGGAAGCCGGATGCCAGGCCCGGAGACGTTGCGGGTGGCGCTAATGGAGGAGTGCCGGCTACGGGCGAGTTCGGGCTCGCTGTGGCCGGGGTCAGAGCCGAACTCGTTCCACCTAGTACCGGCCCCACTCCTGACGGAGTCTGAACAGGCGTATGCCCGGAGGAAGGCCCGTTCCCCACCTGCAACCTCGGAGGGTTCGTTGGCGTCATCGGTACGGCGACGATGGGAGGGATGGCCGGGCCTTGGGTGCTGGTGCCGTAAGCATCTGCGTCGTTTGGCTGGTGGCCTGCTCGGCGAGGCGGCGGCGGGGGTTTTTGGAGGGTGGCTTGGGCTTGTTGGAGTTCGCCGCTGAGGTTGAACATCATGGCCCGCGCCTGCACGTTCAGCCGTTCCAAGTCGCTGTCCGTCACCGGTGACTCGACAACCCGACTACCCATGATCGCTTTGGGGTCGGCGGCTGTGGCGTCGTACGCCTGCTTCTGCTGGAGCTTGGTCGCGTACTCCTCGTAAATTTTGCGAAGCTCGGCGCGGGTGGTGCCGATGGCCTGGGTGGCGGCGGACAGCGCGGTGTAGTTCGCGGCGGCCGCGTCGTGTGTGTGCCGCACCTTGGCGATCAGGTCGTCGAGTTGGGTGAGGTACGTGCCGGAGGCGGCGCTGGTTTCCGGGGGCCACGCTTCGGCGAGCCCGCGCCGGTACTCCTGGAGCCGGCCTAGGTGGATCTGGGCCAGGTCGCAGACCTTGCGCCACCCAGCGACCTGTTTCCAGTGGTTGGTGGTGTCGTGGTCCTGGAGGCACGCCCACATGCTGTTGACGTCCATCAGGTGCCAGTCGGTCTGGCCGGAGGTGCGGCCGCCACCTCGTTCGATCATGGCAGGACCACCGGCCTCTGGCTCTCGGGACCGGTGGGGTCGGTCAGCGTCGGCGTCCGGCCGCCGGGCAGAACGGTGCCGGGGTCGGCGAGGGCCCGCTGAACGTCCACGGCGCGGGCGGCGGAGAAGGCGTCGCTGTCGGCGTACTGGGTGGCGACCCGGTCGGCGACGGCGGCGAGGTGGCCGGTTGCGCCCCGAACGGCGTACACCATGTCGGCGGTGGCCTGCTGCGTCTCGTGGTGGGCGTGCAGGAAGGTGACCAGCTCGATGAACGCGTCGCAGGGGTTGGGCACCTTCGCGGACATGTCGTCGGCGATGTACGACAGGTGGGGCGCGTAGTTGCGTTCGACCTCGGCGGCGAGCCGGTCGGCGAACTCGCGGAGCTGGCGGATGTCGGCCTCGATGCCGCCGTAGCTGTGCAGCCAGGGCGCCGGCTGGTCCTCTTCGGGGATCATCGATCCTCCCTATCCGTCACGGCACCGTTTCCCTGAGTGAGATTAACGGCTGGACGCCATCCTGGCAGCCCCCATCGGGACGGCCCGGGTCAGCGAGGAAGGCGGGGAAGGCGGGGAAGGCCGGAGGCACGCCAGGTGTCGGGGCGGGCCGGCCGGCCGCTGCGGGCCCACGCGGACGCGGTCTGTGGCGCGGGGGCGGCGGCCGGGCGGGACCGCACGATGACCGCACCGACCAGAGCGGCCAACTCCTCGGCGGTGGGCACGCCGCGAACGACCCGGAACAGCGGCTCTTCGGCAGACATGCCGCCAGGGTACGCGGCTCGAAGTCACGGGGAGCGAACAGTGGCGTGCCGGCGGTGTGAGCGTCGGCGGCTCCGGGTACCGTCTCAGCGATGTCGAACGCGCTCCCCCAACTCGTCGCTGACCGATACCGGCTTCTGTCGCCGCTCGGCCAGGGCGGCATGGGTCGGGTGTGGAAGGCGCGCGACGAGGTGTTGCACCGCGACGTCGCCATCAAGGAGTTGGTGCCGCCCCCCGGCCTCACCGACGAGGAACGCCGCGAGATGCGGGAGCGTTCGCTGCGCGAGGCGCGGGCCATCGCCCGGCTCAACAACGTCAACGTGGTACGCATCTTCGACGTCCTGCGCACCGATGGCGACCCGTGGATCGTCATGGAGTACGTGGCGTCGAAGTCGTTGCAGGACACCCTCGCCGAGGACGGGCCGGTGTCGGTGGCCCGGACCATCGAGATCGGCCTGGGCGTGCTGGGCGCGCTGAACGCCGCCCACAAGGCGGGCGTCATGCACCGCGACGTCAAGCCGGGCAACGTGCTGCTGGGCGACGACGGCCGGGTCGTGTTGACCGATTTCGGTCTCGCCACGATCCCCGGCGACCCGAACGTCACCCGCACCGGCATGGTGCTCGGTTCGCCCGCGTACATCTCGCCGGAGCGGGCCCGGGAGGGCACCGCGGGGCCGGAGGCCGACCTGTGGTCGTTGGGCGCGACGCTCTACGCGGCGGTCGAGGGCAAGTCGCCGTACGCGCGGCCGTCCGCGATCGCCACGCTTGCCGCGCTGGCCACCGAGCCGATGCCGCCGCCGAAGAACGCCGGGCCGCTCAAGGCGGTGCTCAACGGGCTGCTCCAGAAGGACCCGAACGAGCGGATCACCGCCGAGGTGGCCGAGCGGCTGCTGCGCCGCGCCGGAGGCAAGCGGGCGCGGGGGATCTCACTGCTCGATGGCGTACGCCGGCCGGGGCCGAACGGTCCACGCGAGCCGCGCCCGCCGCTCGTGCCGGCGCCGCGCCCCGCCGAGGAGAGCGCCGCCCGCCCGGTGTCGCCGCCTGCGCCGCGTAC
>NZ_JBFAPG010000377.1:0-6322 GCF_040675595.1 Micromonospora sp. NPDC049580 | reverse complement strand
TGGCCGGCGGCGCGTTCGGCTTCGCCGCGGCAGCGGCGATCAGCTCGCACAGCGCCGCGGCAGCGGCGATCAGCTCGCACAGCGCCGCGGCAGCGGCGATCAGCTCGCACAGCGCCGCGGCAGCGGCGATCAGCTCGCACAGCGCGGCGACCGCCGTCGCCGCGCGCTGAGGGCGGCCGCCATGGCGCGGTACGACAGCCTGCTCGACGCCTGTGGGGGCACGCCGCTCGTTGGTCTGCCCCGGCTCTCGCCGACGGTGCCCGACGGCGCGCCGCCGGTGCGGCTCTGGGCGAAGCTGGAGGACCGGAACCCGACGGGCAGCATCAAGGACCGCGCGGCGCTGTTCATGGTCCGCGCGGCGGAGGAGGCCGGCCGACTCCGGGCGGGTGACACCATCCTGGAGCCGACCAGCGGCAACACCGGCATCTCGCTGGCGATGGTGGCCAAGCTGCGCGGGTACCGGCTGGTCTGCGTGATGCCCGAGAACGTCTCCACCGAGCGGGTCCAGCTGCTCCGCATGTACGGGGCGGAGATCATCTTCTCGGAGGCGGCGGGCGGGTCCAACCAGGCCGTCGCGACGGCCAAGCAGATCGCCGCCGAGCACCCGGACTGGGTGATGCTCTACCAGTACGGCAACGAGGCCAACGCGCGGGCGCACTACGAGACGACCGGTCCGGAGCTGCTGCACGACCTGCCCACCATCACGCACTTCGTGGCCGGGTTGGGCACCACCGGCACCCTGATGGGCACCGGGCGCTACCTGCGCGAGAAGGTCGAGGGCATCCAGGTCGTGGCGGCCGAGCCGCGCTACGGCGAGCTGGTCTACGGCCTGCGCAACATCGACGAGGGGTACGTGCCGGAGCTGTACGACGCCTCGGTGCTGTCGCGGCGTTTCTCGGTCGGCACCCGGGACGCGGTACTGCGGACCCGTCAGCTCGTCGAGGTGGAGGGCATCTTCGCCGGTTTCTCCACAGGCGCGATCCTGCACGCCGCGCTCGCGGTGGCGCACGAGGCGGTCCGTGACGGCCGGCGGGCCGATGTGGCGTTCGTCGTCTGCGACGGCGGCTGGAAGTATCTGTCCACCGGCGCGTACGGCGGCACCCTCGCGGATGCCGAGGACGCGCTGGAGGGTCAACTCTGGGCCTGAGGGCAGGGGTCTTGCGCGAACGGGCCATCGGCGTACGCGTCGGTGGCCCGTTCGTCGCCCGCACCCCTGTGAGCGGGTGTCACGTTCGTGACAACTTCCAACGGATGATTCTTGTCCTCGGGCACCCCAGCGTAGGCTGCGCAGCGTGGCGTACGCGTCGGTAGAGATCATGGCCGGGACGACCGCCGGCATGGATGCTACTGACAGTGACAGTGAGACGACCCGATGCGACTGACTGTCCTGGGGTGTGCCGGTAGCTTTCCCGGCCCCGAGTCGCCGTGCTCCGCCTATCTCGTCGAGGCGGACGGCTTCCGCCTCCTGGTCGACTTCGGCTCGGGGTCGCTGTCCAGCCTCCAGCGCTACGTAGGGCTGCACGCCCCCGACGCGATCCTGCTGACCCACCTGCACTGTGACCACATCCTCGACGCCGTGTCGTACGTGGTGGTCCGCCGGTACGCCCCGGACGGCCCGTACCCGCCGTTGCCGGTGTACGCGCCCTCGGGCGCACCGGACCGGCTCAGCGCCGCGTACGGCGACGACGGCACGGTGGAGGACGTCTACCAGTTCTACGCGTTGCAGCCGGGCACCTTCCCGATCGGGCCGTTCACCGTCACCGTCGACCGGGTCAACCATCCCGTCGAGACGTACGGCGTGCGGTTGGAGCACGGCGGTCGGTCGCTGTGCTACTCGTCGGACACCGCGCCCTGCGACGCGTTGCTGCGCCTGGCGCAGAATGCCGACGTGTTCCTGTGCGAGGCCAGTTACCTCGACGGCGTGGACAATCCTCCGGACCTGCACCTGACCGGCCGGGAGGCGGGCGAGACGGCGACCAAGGCGGTGGTGGGCCGGCTGCTGCTCACCCACCTGGTCGCGGCGTGGGGCAGCGAGGCGCACACGTTGGAGTCGGCTGCCGCCGCGTACACCGGGCCGCTCGAGGTGGTCCGGGCCGGCGCCAGCTACGACATCTGACCGCCGGAGGCGGCGCGGCGGCGGGCCGCCCGCGCTCGGGCAGAGGAGTTCGGCTGGCCGGCGGCGGTCGCCGGATTCCTGCGGGTGCACGACGCGCACGCTGCTCGGGACACCCCGGGGGAGGCGGATCGCCGCACCGCATAGGGTGCAGGGCATGGCGCGACCTGACGGGCGAGGGCCCTCTCAACTCCGACCGGTGACCCTGACCCGGGGCTGGAGCACCCATCCGGAGGGCTCGGTGCTCGTCGAGTTCGGCGGCACCCGGGTGCTCTGCACGGCGAGCGTCACCGAGGGCGTGCCCCGCTGGCGCAAGGGCTCCGGGCTCGGCTGGGTGACCGCCGAGTACGCGATGCTGCCCCGGGCCACCAACACCCGCTCGGACCGGGAGAGCGTCAAGGGCCGCGTCGGTGGCCGCACGCACGAGATCTCCCGCCTGATCGGGCGCAGCCTGCGCGCCAGCATCGACCTCAAGGCGCTCGGCGAGAACTCGATCGTGCTCGACTGCGACGTGCTCCAGGCCGACGGCGGCACGCGCACGGCCGCGATCACCGGCGCGTACGTGGCGCTGCACGACGCGGTGGGCTGGCTGGCCGCCCGCAAGGCGTTGGCCGGCAAGCCGGAGAAGGTGATGCACCGGTCGGTGGCGGCGGTCAGCGTCGGGATCGTCGCCGGCGAGGCGCGACTGGACCTCTGCTACGAGGAGGACGTGGCCGCCGAGGTGGACATGAACGTGGTGTGCACCGGCGCGGGCGACTTCGTCGAGGTGCAGGGCACCGGCGAGGCGGGCGTGTTCGCCCGCGACCAGCTCGACAGCCTGCTCGACCTGGCCGTGGCCGGGTGCGCGGATCTGGCCGAAGCCCAGCGGAAGGCACTCTCGTGAGCGCGAGGAGTGAGCTTGCGAGCCCCGCAGTCGCGAACGAAGGTGGTTCCGCATGAACAAGGTCCTGCTGGCCACCCGTAACCGTAAGAAGCTGGTGGAGCTTCAGCGGATCCTGGACGGCGCGCTCGGCGCGCACCGGATCGCCCTGCTCGGCCTCGACGACGTCGACGAGTACCCGGAGCTGCCGGAGACCGGCCTCACCTTCGGCGAGAACGCGCTGATCAAGGCGCGGGAGGGCTGCCGGCGTACCGGGTTGCCGACGATCGCCGACGACTCCGGGCTCGCCGTGGACGCCCTGAACGGGATGCCGGGCGTGTTCAGCGCCCGCTGGTCCGGTCGGCACGGCGACGACGGGGCCAACCTCCGCCTGGTGCTCGACCAGATCGCCGACGTGCCGGACGAGCACCGGGCCGCGTCCTTCGTCTGCACGGTGGCGCTGGTGCTGCCCGGCGGCAAGGAGCACCTGGTCGACGGCCGGCAGTCCGGTCGGGTGCTGCGCGCGCCGCGCGGCGACGGCGGGTTCGGCTACGACCCGATCTTCCTCGGCGACGGGCAGGACCGGACCAACGCCGAGCTGACCCCGCAGGAGAAGGACGCGGTCAGCCACCGGGGCAAGGCGCTGCGGGAGCTGGCCAAGCTCGTCGCGAAGGTGCTGCCGCCCGCCGCCTGACGGTCGCGGAGGTGCTGCCGCCCGCCGCCTGACCCGCGGCGGACGACAGCGACCCGCGAAGGTCAGCCCAGTGGGCCGACCTCCCGTTCGATGGCGGCGCGCAGCTCCGGCCCGGCCAGCACCGCGCGGGCGGCCTCCAGCACCGGGGCGAGGAACACGTCCGGGCCGGGTTCGCCAGCCGCCGTGCCCAGGGCGACGACGGCGGCCCGGCCGGCGGGCGACGGCACCAGCGGCGCGCGCAGTTGCAACCCGCGTACGCCGGCCAGCAACTCGACCGCGAGCAGGCTGGTCAGGTTGTCCAACACGGTCCGCAGCTTCTTGGCCGCCGCCCAGCCCATCGAGACGTGGTCCTCCTGCATGCCGCTGGTGGGCAGCGAGTCCACCGAGGCGGGTGCGGCGAGCCGACGGTTCTCCGCGACGATCCCGGCCGCCGTGTACTGGGCGATCATCAGGCCGGAGTTGACCCCGGCGTCGGGAGAGAGGAACGCCGGCAGCTCCCGGGAGCGGGTGACGTCCAGCAGCCGGTCCACCCGCCGCTCGGCGATCGCGCCCACCTCGGCAGCGGCGATGGCGAGGAAGTCGGCGGCGAAGCCCAGCGGCGCGCCATGGAAGTTTCCGGTGGACTCGACCCGGCCGTCGGGCAGCACCACCGGGTTGTCCACGACCGACACCAGTTCCCGGGCCGCGACCGTGCGGACGAAGTCCAGGGTGTCCCGGGCCGCGCCGGCCACCTGCGGCGCGCAGCGCATCGAGTACGCGTCCTGCACGGCGTGCGCCAGGTCGTCGCGGTGCGAGTCCATGACGCGGGAGTCCTGCAACAGCCGGTGGATGTTCGCCGCCGACGCCGCCTGGCCGGGATGCGGACGGATGGCGTGCAGCTCGGGCAGGAACGGCCGCTCCGAGCCGAGCATCGCCTCGATGGCCAGCGCGGCGGTCACGTCCGCCATGGCGAACAGGTGCGCCGCGTCGTGGATGGCCAGCAGCAGCATGCCGAGCATGCCGTCGGTGCCGTTGATCAGCGCCAGCCCCTCCTTGGCGGCCAGCTCGATCGGCTTGAGCCCGGCGGCGGTCAACGCGTCGGTGGCGTCCTGCCGCTCGCCGGCCGGGCCGAGCACCCAGCCCTCACCGAGCAGCACCAACGCGCAGTGCGCCAACGGCGCGAGGTCGCCGGAGGCGCCCAGCGAACCATGCTCCGGCACCCACGGGGTGATGTCGTGGTTGAGCAGGTCGACGAGCGCCTCGGCGACCAGCGGGCGGACCCCGGAGCGGCCCAGGGCGAGCGAGCGGACCCGCAGCAGCATCATGGCCCGCACCACTTCGCGCGGCATCGGGGCGCCCACCCCGGCGGCGTGCGAGCGAATCAGCGCGTGTTGCAGCTCGGCCCGCCGCTCCGGCGCGACGAACGTGTTGGCGAGCGCGCCGAACCCGGTCGACACGCCGTACACGGGCCGCCCGGCGGCCTCGATGCCGTCCACGATCGCGCGGCTGGTCGCCATCGCGTCGCGGGTGGCCGGGTCGAGGGTCACCGTCGCGGTGCCGCGCGCCACCGCGAGGACGTCGTCGGCGGTGATACCGGTGGGTTGAATGATCACGGTCGTCACTGTGGAACTCCGTTGCGTATTACCTGGTGGATCAGGGGGACACCGGGCCGGTAGGCCAGGTGCAGGTACGACGGCGCGTCCAGGACGACCAGGTCGGCCCGTGCGCCGGGGGTGAGCACGCCGACGTCGTCGCGGCGCAGGGCCCGTGCGCCGCCGGCGGTCGCCGCCCACAGCGCCTCCGCCGGGGTCATCCGCATCTCCCGGACGGCGAGGGCGATGCAGAACGGCATCGACGAGGTGTACGACGAGCCGGGGTTGCAGTCCGTCGCCAGGGCCACGGTGACTCCGGCGTCGAGCAGCCGGCGGGCGTCCGGGTACGGCGAGCGGGTGGAGAATTCGGCGCCGGGCAGCAGGGTGGCGACCGTGCGGGTGCCCGACCCGTCGCTGTGGGCCGTGCCGGCGAGCGCGTCGATGTCGGCGTCGGACAGGTGGGTGCAGTGGTCCACGCTTGCCGCGTCCAGCTCCACCCCGAGCTGCACACCCGGGCCGGGGCCGAGCTGGTTGGCGTGCAGCCGTACGCCCAGCCCGGCGGCCTGCCCGCAGGCGAGGATGGCGCGGGCGTGGTCCACGTCGAAGGCACCCCGCTCGCAGAAGACGTCGATCCACTTCGCGTGCGGCGCGGCGGCGGCCAGCATCGGCCCGCAGACCAGCCCGACGTAGTCGTCGGGGCGGTCGGCGTACTCGGCGGGCACCACGTGGGCACCCAGGAAGGTGGCGTCCTCGGTGAACTCGGCGGCGATCCGCAGCGAGCGGGCCTCGTCGGCGACGGTCAGCCCGTACCCACTCTTGATCTCGATGGTCGTGGTGCCCTGGCGCAGCGCCTCCCCGCGCAGCCGGCGCACGGTGGCCCGCAGCTCGTCGTCGCTGGCGGCCCGGGTCGCGCCGACAGTGGTCCGGATGCCACCGCCGGTGTAGGGCTCGCCGGCCATCCGGGCGGCGAACTCGGCGGCCCGGTCCCCGGCGAAGACCAGGTGCGCGTGGCTGTCCACGAAGCCGGGCAGCACGGCGGCGCCAGCGGCGTCGATCCGCCGGTCCGCGGCCGGCGCGTACGCGGC
>NZ_JBFAPG010000376.1:0-6330 GCF_040675595.1 Micromonospora sp. NPDC049580 | reverse complement strand
AAAAACGAGGCCCGTTACCGGATATCCGGTAACGGGCCTTCTGACCTGCTTGTACAGCTGGTGGGCGATACTGGGTTTGAACCAGTGACCTCTTCCGTGTCAAGGAAGCGCGCTCCCACTGCGCCAATCGCCCGTGCATAATGCCGAGGTGGGGACGGGATTTGAACCCGCGTGGACGGCTTTGCAGGCCGTTGCCTCGCCTCTCGGCCACCCCACCGAGGTTGCCCCCGTCACGCGTGGCGGCAGCTCCGAGCGGACGACGGGATTCGAACCCGCGACCCTCACCTTGGCAAGGTGATGCGCTACCAGCTGCGCTACGTCCGCACGCCCCCGGCGTTCCCGGGTGACGGATGAGAACTTTAGCCGAGCCGGTGAACGACTGCCAACTCGGGGGTCTGTGTCGGCGCGTCCCCTCCCGCCCGGGAGCGCCGAGCGGGGGCCGCGTGCCGGGTCCCGGGGAGGGTCGGACTCACTCGCCGCAGGCTTCCTAGGGAGCTGGCCTGGTTTCTCGACTGACTCCCGGCCGTCACACTCCGGCATCGTGCGACGCTCGGTGTCGCCACCGGGACAACGGCCCCTCGCCCGGCGGCGACGCGCGCCCGCGGCGAGCGGCGGACCTCGACGAACACCGCCGGGAGACCGAACCGCGGCACCCTGGAAAGTGTCCGACTTCCGACTCTTAGCCCACGAAACGGACGGTGGCGGTAACTGTTCGTGTTCGGGTGGATGGGCTACGGTAACGGTCGTGACGAGACGTGCGGCCGAGATCCGCCTGGATGCCCTGCTGCGCACGGCCTGCGACGTGATCGTGGAACGCGGTCTGGCCAACACCCGGACGGCGGACGTGGCACAGGCCGCCGGTGTGAGTCAGGCCCTGGTGTTCTACCACTTCGCCACCAAGGAGCGACTGCTCGCGCAGGCGTTCGCGTACGCCGTCGAGCAGGATCTGGCCCGCCTGGACGCGGTCACCCGCTCCTCCGCTCCGCCGTTGACGAAGCTCCGCAGGATCCTCAAGCTCTACACCCCGGCCGGTCGGGCGACCTCCTGGTCGATGTGGATCGACGGCTGGTCCGAGTCGCTGCGCACCCCCGAGTTGGAGAAGGTGTCCCGGCGGCTCGACCTGCGCTGGCGGCAGGATCTCGCCGCCGTCATCTCCGCCGGGGTCGCCGACGGCACCTTCCAGTGCGCCGACCCGCAGGGGGCCGCCTGGCGGATCAGCGCCGTGATGGACGGCCTCGCCGTGCAACTCGCCGTGCACGACCGGGTGATCTCCCGCCGGCAGTTCGGGGAGTGGGTACGGCTGGTCACCTCCCGGGAGCTGGGCCTGGCCCCGGCCGACCTGGACTGAGCGGCGACGGCGGAACGGCACCGCAGGTCGGGCCGGGCAAAACGGGCTCGGGCCACCGCGCCGAGGAGAACAATCGACGGCATGGACCTGCTGGAGGCGTACCGCCGGAGCCTGGCCGAGTTCGTCGACCGGGTGGACCAGGTCGGGCCCGGCCAGTGGGCCGAGGAGACACCGTGCCCGGACTGGGACGTCCGCACCCTGGTCAACCACGTGGTCGGCGAGGACCGGTGGAGCGTTCCGCTGCTCGCCGGACGCACCGTCGACGAGGTCGGCGACCGCTTCGACGGTGACCAGCTCGGCGCGGACCCGGCCGCGACGGCGCGGGAGGCGGCCGCGCAGGCCGAGATCGCTGTCACCCATCCCGGCACGATCGACCGCACCGTGCACCTGTCGGCCGGCCCGACCCCGGCCGCGGAGTACGTCCAGCAGCTCCTCGCCGAACACCTGGTGCACGGCTGGGATCTGGCGGTGGCGATCGGCGCCGATCCGCGGCTCGACCCGGACGCGGTGCGCGTGTGCGCCCGCTGGTTCGCCGGGCGGGTCGACGACTACCGGCGCGACAAGCTGGTACGCGACGACGCGCGGCTGCCCGCCGACGCCGACGAGCAGGACCAGCTGCTGGCCGCCTTCGGCCGCGACCCCGACTGGGCCCCGGGCCACTGAGCGGTCAGCGTCGGGGCCGCGTGTTGGCCAGTCCCCGGTCGCCGCCGTAGTGCGCGAGCACCCGGTGGTCCATCACCCGTCGCCACAGCGGCGGGACCAGCGCCACGACCACCATCGTCGCGTACCCGGCGGGCAGCTGCGGTGAGGTGTCGAAGCTGCGCAGCGTCTGGTAGCGGCGCAGCGGGTTCGCGTGATGGTCGCTGTGCCGCTGGAGCTGGAAGAGGAAGACGTTGGTGACCGTGCGGTCGCTGTTCCAGCTGTGCCGGGCGTCGACCTTCTCGTAGCGTCCGGCGGCGGTGCGCTGCCGGGCCAGCCCGTAGTGCTCCAGATAGTTGACCACCTCCAGCAGGGAGAAGCCGACCACCGCCTGCAGGACCAGGAACGGCAGCACCACCGGGCCGAAGACCAGGGTCAGCGCCGCGTACAGCACCAGGGTCATGGCCCACGCGTTGAGCACGTCGTTGCGGTGGGTCCACGGGGACCGGCCGCGGATGCGGAACCGGCTGGTCTCCAACCGCCAGGCCGAGCGCAGGCTGCCGAGGACGGTACGCGGCCAGAACGCCCAGAAGCTCTCCCCCAGTCGCGAGCTCGCCGGATCCTCCGGCGTGGCGACGCGGACGTGGTGGCCGCGGTTGTGCTCGACGTAGAAGTGCCCGTACGCGGCCGGCGCCAGGGCCACCTTGGACAGCCACCGCTCCACCCGCTCGCGCTTGTGGCCCAGCTCGTGGGCCGTGTTGATGGCGATGCCGTTGACCACCCCGACGGTGGCCACCAGGCCGGCGGCAGCGGCGAGGGAGAGGCTGTCGCGGGCCCACACCGCGCAGCACAGCACCAGTGCCGCGTACTGCGCCGGCAGGTAGAGGTAGGTGAGCCAGCGGTAGTAGCCGTCGGCCGCCAGCCGGGGCACGGCCTCCTCGGGAGGGTTCTTCCGGTCGTCGCCGAGCAGCAGGTCGACCACCGGGATCAGGCCGAAGACGACGGCCGGGGTGAGCCACCACGCCCAGGCGCCGCCGCCGGCCCGCCACAGCGCGAAGCCGACGAAGGGCAGCGCCGGCACCAGGAGCGCCAGCGGCCAGAGCGGCTTGCGACGGTCCCGCCAGGCGGCGGGCTCGACGGTCGGATCGGCATCGACGGTCATGGCCAACCTCCGGTCTCGCGTTCTGACATCGACAGTGACAGCCATCACGTTCATTTACAAGAGCGTACGTTTTGTAAAGTCGATTTATCTCGATCAGTCGGCGCGTCGGCGGTCGGGGGCCTTGCCGCGCCCCCGGTCGGCTGATATCCACAGATGCGCATGCGTCACCGCGCTGCGTCGGTCGGCAGCCGCCGGCCATCCCGCTCCCACGAGGAGGTCCCGTGCCACAACCGGAGTGGTCACCCCCGATGAGCCGGCGTCGACGCCGGCTCATCGCCGTCCTGGCGACGACCGCGACCATCGCCGCGCTGCTACCCACGGGCGCGAGCACCGCGGCCCCCGCCGGGGCGCCGTCCACGCAACGCTCGTCCGGGCCGTTCGCCGAGGGCAACCACGAGCCTGCCGACCTCGACAACCGCTCCGGTACGGCGGCACCCGACGCCCGCCAGCGCGGCCTGGCCCGCGCCGCTGATCCCGACGTGCGGTGGAACCGGTTCGGCACCCCGCAGGCACTCGGCCCCGGTCGTACCCCGCTCGCCACCGGGCTGCCAGGCGACCCGGAGGCCGCCGCCCGCGCCTACCTGAGGGCCAACCGTGACCTGTACGGCATGGACGCCGCGACGGTCGCCGACCTGGAACGGGTGCTGGTCCGACCGATCGGCAGCGGTGCCGTGGTGACCCTGCGGCAGCGCTTCGGCGACCTGCCGGCCGGGCCCGACGGCCTGGTCACCCTCGCGGTCCAGGGCGGCTCGGTGCTCGCCGTCAACTCCTCGCTGGCCCGCGACACCAGCGCGCCCGCGCCGGCCACCCGCACCGCCGAACAGGCGTACGCCGACGCGCTCGCCGACGCCGGGCTGACCGCGACGGCGGTGGCCAGCCACACCGTGCGCGCCGTGGCCGTACCCACCCCGCTGGACGGGCCCCGGGCCGCCTACGAGGTGACCATGATCGGCGCGGACGCCGACCACCCGGCGGCGTTCACCAGCTACGTGGACGGCAGCACCGGAAAGGTGCTGGTCCGCGAGGACCTCGTCGACTTCGACTCGGACAACCCGAGCTGGGCGGTCTTCCCGGCCACCCCGCCCCGCGACCTCGCCGCCGGGCAGGACCCGCGGGTGCGCTGGTGCGGTGACCCGGCCCCCGGCTGCCAGGTCGCCCAGCGGGACCCGGCCACCGGCCAGCCGTGGGACGTCGACGCGGCCACCGGCGCACCGACCTTCACCTCGCGCGGCAACTCGGCCAACACCGTGCTCTCCTGGGGCAACAACACCCCTGTCGTCCCGGCCACCCCCAGCGCGGAGCGCCGCTACGAATACCCGTTCACCGACCAGTGGCACCAGGCGAAGTGCAACCCGGCGGTGTTCACGTCGGCGCAGCGCAACGACGCGGACGCGGCGATCGCCAACCTCTTCGTCATGCACAACCGCATGCACGACTGGGCGTACCAGTTGGGCTTCACCGAGTCGGCGTGGAACCTCCAGGCGGTCAACCTCACCCCGTCCGGGCTGGGCGGCGACGCCGAGCAGGGCCGCGCCCAGCAGGGCGCGCTGACCGGCAACCGCAACAACGCCAACCAGGGCACCGGGCGCGACGGCCTGCCGCCGACCACCAACATGTACCTGTGGCAGCCGCAGGCCGGCGGCCCGTACCCGCCGTGCGTGGACGGCGACTACGACATGACGGTGATCGGCCACGAGTACACCCACGCCATCACCAACCGGATGATCGCCGGCCCGGACAGCGGGATCAGCGGCCACCAGGGCGGGGCGATGGGTGAGTCGTGGGGCGACCTGCTCGCCGCCGAGTACCTGTACCAGAACGGGCTGCGCGCGCCCGGCGAGTCGCCCTTCGTCACCGGCGGCTACGTCACCGGCAACCTGGTCAGCGGCATCCGCAACTACGACCTGAGCCGCAGCCCGCTGAACTACTCCGACATCGGCTACAACACCGGTGGCCCCGCCGTGCACGCCGACGGGGAGATCTGGGGCGCCACCAACTACCGGGTCCGCTCGGCGCTGGTGAAGCGGTACGGCCTCGGCACCACCCAGCGGCAGCTGGAGTGCGCGCAGGGCAAGGTCACCGCCGACAAGTGCCCGGGCAACCGGCGCTGGTCGCAACTGGTCTTCGACTCGTTCCTGCTCCAGGCCGCCAGCCAGGTCAGCATGCTCGACATGCGGGACAACATGCTCACCGCCGACCTGCTGCGCTTCGGGGGCGCGAACCAGGACCTGATCTGGGCCGAGTTCGCCCGCTCCGGGATGGGCCGGGACGCCGCCACCAACGGCGCCGCGGACACCGACCCGACGCCGAGCTTCGCCTCGCCGCACGGCGGCAACGCGACGCTCACCCTGCGCCCCCGCGGGGACAGCGCCGACGCGCCGATCCGGGTGTACGTCGGGGCGTACGAGGCACGGGCCACGCCGATCGCGGACACCGACCCGGCCACGCCGATCCCGGACACGGTGGAGATGGTGGCCGGCACGTACGACCTGCTGGCCGTCGCGCCCGGCTTCGGGCACCAGCGGCTCAGCGTGGTCGCCGACGCCGGCCGGACCGGCTACGTGGACCTGCGGTTGAGTCGCAACCTCGCGTCCACGACCTCCGGTGCCACGATCAGCGGCGACGGGGTCAACCTGGACCGGGTCGCCGACGACACCGAGGCGACGAACTGGGCCTCCCTGGACGGGGTGGCCGGCCGGCAGCTCACCGTCGACCTGCCGGGCGACGGCCCGCAGACGGTCAAGCGGGTGAACGTCAGCGCCATGCTGCGACCCGCGATCGTCGGGGACCCCGACACCGGCAGTCAGAACGCGCTCAGCGCGCTGCGCTCGTTCGCGGTGTCCGCGTGCGACGCGACGACGACCGACTGCGCGGACCCGACGCACTGGCGGCGGATCTACACCAGCGCGGGCGACGCGTTCCCCGGCGGGGCGTACCGGGCGTACAGCCGCGACATCAACCTGCGGACGTTCGCGGTGCCCACCACCCTCGCCACCCACCTGCGCCTGGAGGTGCTGGCCAGCCAGTGCACCGGCGGCCCGCAGTACGCGGGTGAGCAGGACGACGACCCGGCCACGACGACGGACTGCGCGACCGCCAGCCCGGCCCGGGCCCAGGTCAGGATCGCCGAGTTCCAGGCGTTCACGAAGTGACACCGTCGGGGCCGGCGGAGGACAGCCGG
>NZ_JBFAPG010000375.1:0-6343 GCF_040675595.1 Micromonospora sp. NPDC049580 | reverse complement strand
ATTGCCCGCCCGCCCGGCGTGTCGGGGCAATAACTTCATGATCAACCCCGGGCGGGACCGGGGTGGGGACCGGGTGGGACGCGGGCGGGACCTGGGTGGGAGGGTGACGGTCGGGTCAGCGGATCACCCGAACCGGGGCTTGCAGAACATCTCCAGGAAGACCAGCGGCTCGGTGCCGAGGTTCTCGATGTAGTGGCCGTAGGCGAACGGCACGTACCCGACGTCACCCGAGCGCATGTCGAAGGTGCCCGCCACGCCCTGACTGGCGAACACGCCCATCCGGCCGTGGCCGGAGAGGTAGTACTGCCACTCGTCGTCGGTCGGGTGCCAGTGCAACTCGCGCATCCCGCCCGGATCGACCTCGACCAGCGCGGCGCAGATCGCGGTGGCCGCCGGGAACTGGGTGACGTCGGCGATGCGGACCTGGCCGCCCGCGAACCGCTGCGGCTGCTGCGCGAGCAGCCGGTGGCTCAGGCTGCGGGGCACGTCCCCGCTCGGGCTGACCACCTTGTCGCGGTCCAGCGGCGGCGGCACCTGCCCCGCGAAGATGTACTTCTCCCGCTCCGGGATCGAGTCGAGCTGCTCGGGTCGCCACCCGAAGTTCTTGGCCAGCACGTCCTTCGGGGTGTGCGCGAAGAAGTCGCTGATCAGGAACGTGCTGTTCTCGGTGAACGCGCCGTCGTCGAAGACGAGCAGGAACTCCACGCCCTCGTCGAGCGCCTGGATGTGGTGCGGCACCCCCTGCGGAAAGAACCACAGGTCACCGGCGCGTACGTCGTCGAGGAAGTTGCGGCCCTCCTGGTCGACGGCGCTGATCCGGGCGCTGCCGCGCGACACGTACGCCCACTCGGACTGCTTGTGCCAGTGCAGCTCCCGGTACCCGCCCGGTTCCAGCGCCATGTCCACGCCGCTGAGCTCGGTGGCGACCGGCAGCTCCCGTACGGTCACCTCGCGGGTCCAACCGCCGCCCTGCACGCGGGCGTGCGCGTCGGAGAACGAGAACCGCAGGTTGGGCAGTGTCCCCGCGTCCGTGCTCGGCGGGGTCAGCAGATCGGGGTTCTGCCGGTCCCGGACCACGTCGCGCGGCCCGGGGTCCTGCCAGCCTCCCCCACCGCGTTCCGGCTGCGGCACCGTCCGGTCGTCGTCCATGATCGCCTCCCGCGTCGTCGCGTCCCGGTGTCGTCGGCGCAGTGGGCGGGCGGACCCGCCCGCGACGGCGACGTCGGCGGATACCCGTCGACGCGACCCGGCCGGGCCAACCTCTGGCCCCGGGAGGGTCACCGACGAACACCGCTCCCGCGACAGCGCGGGTGGGTCAGCAACGGACACCGCTCGCGCGACAGCGCGGGGCGGGATCAGGCGAGGAAGATCAGGGCGAGCCAGCCGCCCACGATGAGCACCAGCGCCAGGGCCAGCACCCACGTCGGCACGGTGTACTCACCGCGCCGGTTGCGGTCGATCTCGGCGCGGATCTTCTCCCGCCGGCGTTCGACCCAGTTCTGCCGCTCGGCGCCGCGCCCGGAGCGCTCGGAACGGTCGGATGGTTCAGAAGTCGTCATGGCGCGCCCAGCCTACCGGGCCGGCGGGCCCCGTCGGCGGCACACCACCGCCGGGGCCGGCACACCCGTCACATGCTGGCGATCAACCGCTCCACCCGCTCGTCGTACGCCCGGAACGGGTCCTTGCAGAGCACGGTGCGCTGTGCCTGGTCGTTGAGCTTCAGGTGCACCCAGTCGACGGTGAAGTCGCGCCGCTTCTCCTGGGCGTGCCGGATGAACTCGCCGCGCAGCCGCGCCCGTGTGGTCTGCGGCGGGGTCTCCTTGGCCTCGAAGATCTCCGGGTCGGTGGCCACCCGGTCCACCTCGCCGCGACGCTCCAGCAGCCCGTAGAGGCCCCGCCCACGGCGCACGTCGTGGTACGCCAGGTCCATCTGCGCCACCCGGGGGTGCGACAGCGGCAGGTCGTGCTTACGCTGGTAGCGCTCGATCAGCCGCAGCTTGCTGACCCAGTCGATCTCCCGCGAGACCGGCTCCAGGTCACCGCTCTCCACCGCGTTGAGCACCCGGCCCCACAGCTCGACGACCCGCTTGGCGGCCTGGTCGCCGCCGCGGCGCTCGACGAACTCGGTGGCCTTGGCCAGGTACTCCTGCTGGATGTCCAGCGCGCTGACCTCCTTGCCGGAGGCGAGCCGCACCTTGCGCCGGCCGGTGATGTCGTGCGACACCTCGCGGATCGCCCGGATCGGGTTCTCCAGCGACAGGTCCCGCATGACGACCCCGGCCTCGATCATCCGCAGCACGATGTCGGCGGTGCCGACCTTGAGCAGCGTCGTGACCTCGTTCATGTTCGAGTCGCCGACGATCACGTGCAGGCGCCGGTAGCGCTCGGCGTCGGCGTGCGGCTCGTCGCGGGTGTTGATGATCGGTCGGCTGCGGGTCGTCGCCGAGGAGACGCCCTCCCAGATGTGCTCGGCCCGCTGGGACAGGCAGTACACCGCGCCACGCGGAGTCTGCAGGACCTTGCCGGCCCCACAGATCAACTGCCTGGTGACCAGGAACGGGATGAGCACGTCAGCGAGCCGGCCAAACTCGCCGTGCCGCGAGACCAGGTAGTTCTCGTGGCAGCCGTACGAGTTGCCGGCCGAGTCGGTGTTGTTCTTGAACAGGTAGATCTCACCTGCGATGCCCTCGTCGTGCAGTCGCTTCTCCGCGTCGACGAGCAGGCCCTCCAGGATCCGCTCGCCGGCCCGGTCGTGGGCGACAAGATCGGTCACCGAGTCGCACTCCGGTGTGGCGTACTCCGGATGCGACCCGACGTCCAGGTAGAGCCGGGCCCCGTTGCGCAGGAACACGTTGCTCGACCGGCCCCAGGACACGACGCGACGGAACAGATACCGCGCGACCTCGTCCGGGGACAGCCGCCGCTGCCCGCGATAGGTACAGGTGACGCCGTACTCGGTCTCGAGGCCGAAGATTCGCCGCTCCATGGTGTGACATTAGCCGCCCGGAGGCCCGGTTCGTCACTGTCACACCACAGGTCGTGCTTCGGGGGTGGTCACATACCGGCTGAGTGCGACATTCCGTCCGGCCCGAGACTGGCCACGAACCGCCGGCAGGCGTCGTACTCCGGCAGCAGGCCGCGCTCGCGGGCCTGCGCCAGGGTCGGCGCGGCGTCGTCGCGGGCGGACAGCAGCGGGACGTCGGCGGGCCACTCGATGCCCAGCTCCTCGTCCAGCGGGTGCACCGCGTGCTCGCCGGTCGGGTTGTACGTGGCCGAGCAGAGGTAGCTCAGCGTCGCGTCGTCGGTCAGCGCGCAGAATCCGTGCCCCAACCCTTCGCTGAGGTAGACCGCCCGCCGGTCGGTGTCGTCCAGCCGGACGCCCTCCCACCGGCCGAAGGTCGGCGAGCCGACCCGCAGGTCCACGATCACGTCGAGAACCGCGCCGCGCACACACGTCACGTACTTGGCCTGCCCGGGCGGCACGTCGGCGAAGTGGACGCCGCGCACCACGCCGCGCGCCGAGACCGACAGGTTGGCCTGGGCCAGCCGCAGCGGGTGCCCCACCGCCTCGGCGAGGTGGTCGAAGCGGTACCACTCCATGAACATGCCGCGCGGGTCGCCGTGCTGCTGGGGGGTGATCTCCCAGGCGCCCTCGATGCCCAGCTCCCGGATCTTCATCGGCCCACCCGCGCTTCGTTCTTCTCGGCCAGCAGCCCGAACAGGTAGTCGCCGTAGCCGCTCTTGACCAGCGGTTCGGCGAGCGCGCGCAGCTGATCGTCGTCGATGAGGCCGGCCCGCCAGGCCACCTCCTCGACACAGCCGATCTTCAGGCCCTGCCGCTCCTCGATCACCCGGACGAACTCGCCGGCCTGCATCATCGAGGCGAACGTGCCGGTGTCCAGCCAGGCCGTGCCCCGGTCGAGCAGGGTGACGGACAGCTCGCCGGTCTCCCGGTACGCCTCGTTGACCGCCGTGATCTCCAGCTCGCCGCGAGCGCTCGGGGTGAGCTTGGCGGCGATGTCGACCACCCGGTTGTCGTAGAAGTACAGGCCGGGCACCGCGAAGCGGGACTTCGGCCGGGCCGGCTTCTCCTCGATCGAGAGCACCCGCCCCTCGGCGTCGAAGTCCACCACCCCGTACTCCTGCGGGTTGGCCACCGGGTACGCGAACACCCGGCCGCCGACCAGGTCGCCGTGGGCGGCGAGCTGCCGACCCAGGCCGACGCCGTGGAAGATGTTGTCGCCGAGGATCAGCGCCACCGACTCGTCACCGATGAAGTCCGCGCCCAGCACGAACGCCTGGGCGATGCCCTCCGGGCGGGCCTGCGTGACGTACTCCAGCCGCAGCCCGAACTGGCTGCCGTCGCCGAGCAACCGGCGGAACTGGTCCTGGTCCTCCGGTGTGGTGATCACCAGGATCTCCCGCACCCCGGACATCACCAGGGTGGAGAGGGGGTAGTAGATCATCGGCTTGTCGAAGACCGGCATCAGTTGCTTGGACACTGCCCGGGTGATCGGCCAGAGCCGGGAACCGGTGCCGCCGGCGAGTAGGATTCCGCGCACCGGGGGAGCTTAGCCGCTACCAGCCCGTCGGCATGTCGGTGGTCGCCGCCGACAGCCGGCCCACCGCTTCGCGTACACTCCTGGACCCGTGAGGATCCTCGTCACCGGCGGTGCCGGATTCATCGGTTCAGAGTACGTCCGCATGCTGCTGGGCGTGCCTGGTGGCACCGCCTCGGGCGTGCCCGCGGTCGATCCCGCCAGCGTGACCGTGCTCGACAAGCTCACCTACTCGGGCAACCTGGCGAACCTCGACCCGGTGCGCGACGACCCGCGGCTGCGCTTCGTGCAGGGCGACATCTGCGACCCCGGTGTGGTCGACGAGGTGGTCGCCGGGCACGACGTGATCGTGCACTTCGCGGCGGAATCGCACGTCGACCGCTCGATCGCCGGAGCCGCGCCGTTCGTCACCACCAACGTGCTCGGCACCCAGACGCTGCTGGACGCGGCGCTGCGCCACGGCACCGGCCGCTTCGTGCACGTGTCGACCGACGAGGTGTACGGGTCGATCGACGAGGGCTCCTGGACGGAGACCTGGCCCCTCGCGCCGAACTCGCCGTACTCGGCCTCGAAGGCCGGCTCCGACCTGCTCGCCCTGGCCTACCACCGCACCCACGGCATGGACGTGGTGGTCACCCGCTGCTCCAACAACTACGGGCCGTACCAGTTCCCCGAGAAGGTCATCCCGCTGTTCGTCTCCAACCTGCTCGACGGCGGCACCGTTCCGCTCTACGGCGACGGCGGCAACATCCGCGACTGGCTGCACGTGCACGACCACTGCCGGGGCATCGCGCTGGTCCAGCAGAAGGGCCGCGCCGGCGAGGTCTACAACATCGGCGGCGGCACCGAGCTGACCAACAAGGAGCTGACCGGTCTGCTGCTGGAAGCCTGCGGCGCCGGCTGGGACCGGGTCGTCCCGGTGACCGACCGCAAGGGCCACGACCGCCGCTACTCGCTGGACATCACCAAGATCAACCAAGAGCTGGGGTACGCCCCGAGCATCGACCTCACCGACGGTCTGGCGCAGACCGTGCAGTGGTACCGCGACAACCGGGCCTGGTGGGAGCCGCTGAAGGCGGCGCCGACCGCATGACCCGGGCGATCACCAACGATCGGTTCCCCCGTTCCATCCCCCGATCGGCGTACAGTGTGCTAGGGCACGGCCGTTGGGCCGCCGCGGGTCTGCCACCCCTCACGGGCTGGCACACCACCCTGGCCGCCGCGTTCGCCTCCGCCGCTCCACCCGCCCCGTGGAAGGTCGCATGAAGCTCACCCTCGTCACCGGCTTGACCGGCCTGATATTGCTGGCCACGATCGTCGAGCTGCTGCGCCGCCGGCAGCTCCGCGAGAAGTACGGCATGCTCTGGCTCGGCGTCCTGGTGATCGTCATTCCGCTGTCGCTCTTCCCCCGCCTGCTGGACAACGTCGCCGAGCTGCTCGGCGTCCAGTCCGGCGTGAGCCTCGTGCTCTTCCTCGGCATCGTCTTCCTCCTGCTGGTCTGCGTGCACCTCAGCTGGGAGGTCAGCGCCCTGGAGGAAGAGACCCGCACCCTGGCAGAAGACTTCGCCCTCCTGCGCGCCGAGATCGACGCGGACCGGGCGGCCCGAGACGAACTGGTGTCGCACGATGGTTAACGGCAAGCGGGTCCTGATCATCATCCCCGCGCTCAACGAGTCCGGCTCGATCGCCGACGTCGTCGGTGAGGTCCGCGGCGAACTGCCCGGCGTCGACGTGCTCGTCGTCGACGACGGCTCCACCGACCGCACCGCCGCCGTCGCCGCGGC
>NZ_JBFAPG010000374.1:0-6355 GCF_040675595.1 Micromonospora sp. NPDC049580 | reverse complement strand
CGACGATCCCGGCGGCGGCGACCGCGACCAGCGAGACCACCATGATCGACGCCGCACCGGCTCCCGCCGCCAGCAGACCACGGCGTCGCCGGACACGTGCGCGCAGGCGATCGGCGGCGAACGACGGCGGAGCGGCCCGGTCTGCCAGGCCTGCCAGGCTGTCCCGCCAAAGACGATCATCGGACGGCACGGTCGTCCTCCCTGGTGTCGTCGTGCAGCAGGCCGGCCAGGCGATGTCTCCCGTCGTACAGGTGGCGTTTCACCGTGCCGGCGCCGCAGCCGAGTTGCGCGGCGATCTCTGGAATCGGTAGATCGACGTGGTAGTAGAGGACGACACACGCTCGTTGTTGTGGGGTGAGCGCCAAGAGCGCCGCGCGCAGGTCGTGGCGAGCGTCGACGGCGTCTGAGGCGTCGTCGATCCGATCTGCCGTCAGCGCGAACGGCAGCACCCGCCGCCACACACCGCGCCGGCGGACCCGGTCGAGATAGAGGTTGAGTACAGCCTTGCGAACGTACTGCTCGGGGTTGCCGATCTCGTCGCGTCGTTGCCGGGTGAACACCCGCACCAGCGCATCTTGCACCAGGTCCTCGGCGTCGCTGTCGTTGCCGCACAGCAGGAAGGCGTAGCGCTTCAGCGCCGCACCTCTGGTGCTGACGAGATCCGTCAGCACCCGCTCCCAACCGGCCACAACAGGGTCCCCTCGGTGTTGTCCTCAGTATCTTGGACGAACCAGAGGCCACCCCGGTTGGGGCAAGGCACTGACCGACTGCCCCGTCTCGCTGCCAACTCGTCAACGGACGTCTGGGCGAGCAGGTCAGCGCGACACCTCCGGTGGCTTATGGTGAGAAACCGGGCACCCGGTGGGCGGGTGTCCGGTCGGGGCCGTGGGATTCACGCTGCTCAGCCGGAGGGTGGACCGATGACCGAGAACGCCCGCGACGTCGACGACTGCTGAGATGGACTGGGCCGGATGGGCGTTGTTCGGCTTGGTCGCCACCGCGGCGCTCACCGCGGCGATGATCACAGCTCAACTGGCCGGCCTCACTCGGCTCGACCTTCCCCTGGTGCTCGGGGCCTTCGTCACCGAGGATCCCGATCGGGCGCGTGTCGTCGGGTTCTTCCTCCATCTTTGCGCCGGTCAGGGTTTCGCGCTCGGTTACGCGGCCGCGTTCGCGCTGCTGCACCGCGCCACCTGGTGGATTGGGGCGCTGTTCGGGATTGTGCACGTCGGGATCGCGCTGACGGTGCTTCTGCCGCTGCTTCCTGGGGTCCACCCGCGCATGGCCTCGCAGCGAGCGGGGCCGGCCAGCACGGCGGTGTTGGAGCCGCCCGGTCTGTTCGCGGTCAACTACGGCATCCAGACTCCCTTGGTCACGGCTGTCGTCCACGTCGTCTACGGGGCTTTCCTCGGGCTGCTCCTGCAAGCCCGGTGATCCGCGCGGGATTGTCGTCCGCGCCTGACGCCTGCCAACGCGGCTCGGCACGGGGCGATCTCCATGACTGATGGGCCCGACCCGATGCGTCCTCAGCCCTCGGCACCGATCAGCGACTACGGCCTGCTGGGCGACACCCGTACCGCCGCCCTGGTCGCGAGTGACGGCGGCATGGACTGGCTCTGCGTACCACGCTTCGACGGCGATCCCCTGTTCGGCAGACTGGTCGGGGGCCCGGACGCAGGAACGTTCCGGGTCGGCCCGGCCGGGCCGGCCACGGTCGTCGAGCGGCGTTACCGGCAGCACACCGCCACCCTGGAGACCACCTGGGCGGTGGGCAGCGGCCGGCTCCGCCTCACGGAGGCGATGGTGGCCGAGGTCAGCGGTCGCCTGCTGCCCACGACACTGATCGTGCGACGGCTGTCGGCCGAGCAGGCAGCCCTCGGCGCGGTGGTGGAGTTCGATCCCCGCCTTGGCGCACGGCGCCGCCGGCCCCGAGTCCATCACCGACGCCAGGCCCTCGTGTGTGAGTGGGGGCCGCTCGCGGTCGCGCTGGACAGCACGCCCAGGTTCAGAATCGAACCGGGTCGACCCACCTCGATCACGGTCCGGCCAGGCCGGCCGGTCACCCTCGTGCTGGCCGTGGCGCACCGCGAACCGGTGATCCACGTCGAGCCGACGGCCGCCTGGGACCTGCTCATCGAGGACGAGGCCCGGTGGCGGGCCTGGACCGCGGAGATCGACGAGCGGCTGCCTTTCCGGGAACACGTCGCACGAAGCCTGCTCACCTTGCGGCTGTTGACCTACTCGCCCTCGGGAGCGCCGGTGGCCGCGCCCACCACGTCACTGCCCGAGGATCCCGGTGGGGTACGAAACTGGGACTACCGCTACGTCTGGCCCCGTGACGCCAGCATCGGCGTCAGCGCCTTTCTCAGCGTCGGCAAGACCGACGAGGCCCGCGGTTTCCTCGCGTGGCTGTTGCACGCCAGTCGGTTGCAACGACCGCGCCTGCCGGCGCTGCTCACCCTGCATGGCCGGCACGTACCAGCGGAACGAGAACTGGGCGGTTGGCCCGGCTACCTCGACAGCCGTCCGGTGCGGATCGGCAACGGCGCCGCCGGCCAACATCAGCTCGACGGCTACGGCTGGGTGATCGACGCGGCCTGGGCGTTCGCTCGGGCCGGACACCGCCTCTACCCCGAGACGTGGCGGGCGGTGCGCGGTTTCGCCGACGTGGTCGCCGGTTGTTGGCAGGAGCCGGACGCCGGCATCTGGGAGGTACGCGAGCCCGCGCAACACGTCCATTCCAAGCTCATGGGCTGGCTCGCCCTGGACCGCGCCCTGGCCATCGCCGACACGCACCCCCTGCCCGACCGCCAACGTCGACGCTGGCAGACAGCCCGAGATGCCATCGCCGCCGAGGTCCGGACGCGCGGCTTCGACCCGACGGCGGTCAGCTACGTCCGCAGCTACGGATCCCAGGACCTCGACGCGGCTCTGCTCGTGCTGCCGCTGCTCGGTATGGATCGGACCGAGTCACCTCGGGTACGGGGCACCATCGACGCCATCCAGGGCCGGCTCTCCGCCGGCGGTCCACTGCTCTACCGCTACCCGCCCGGACGTGACGGCCTCCCCGGCACCGAGGACGCGTTCCTGCCCTGCTCGTTCTGGCTCGTTCAGGCGCTTGCCCGCACCGGGCGTCGCCGCGCGGCGGTCGAACTGTTCCAGGCCGTGGTTGAGTACGCCAGCCCACTCGGCCTCTACCCCGAAGAGGTGAACCCCGCGACGGGTGCCCACCTCGGCAACTACCCCCAGACGCTGACCCACGCCGCGCTCATCCAGGCCGCACTCGCCATCCGAGACGCACCGGTAGGGTCCCCAGCATGACGATTCCGCACCTGACGGCCGCCGACGGCACCGCGCTGCCGGCGATCGGGCTCGGCACGTACCGGCTGAACGGCTCGGCGGGTGTCGACGCGATCGGGCGAGCGATCCGGGCGGGTTACCGGTTGATCGACTCCGCGGTCAACTACGAGAACGAAGGCGCGGTGGGTCGGGCCGCTCGTGCGGCGGGCGACGTACGCGACGAGCTGGTCGTCACCTCGAAGCTGCCGGGGCGGCACCACCGCTTCGACGAGGCGCTGACCACGATCGAGGAGAGTGTGTTCCGCACGGGCCTCGACCGGATCGACCTGTACCTGATCCACTGGCCGAACCCCAAGGTCGACCTGTACGTGCAGGCCTGGCGTGCGTTGATCGAGGCACGGGAGCGCGGGCTGGTGAGACACATCGGTCTCTCCAACTTCCTGCCGGAGCACATCGACCGGCTGGTGGCCGAGACCGGGGTCGCCCCGGTGGTCAACCAGATCGAGGTGCATCCGTACTTCCCGCAGCAGGAGGCGATCGCCTACCACCGGGAGCACGGGATCCTCGTGCAGGGTTGGAGCCCGCTCGGGCACGGCAACGACCTGCAACAGCATCCTGTCATCACCGAGATCGCGAACGCCCACGGCGTCAGCCCGGCGCAGACCATCCTCGCCTGGCACGTGGCCCGCCAGGTGATCCCGCTGCCCAAGGCCGCGTCGCCGCAGCGGCAGATCGAGAACCTGGACGTCTTCGACATCAAGCTCACCGACGCGCAGGTCGAGGCCATCACCGCGCTGGGCCGCCCGGACGGGCGGCTCGCGGACCAGGACCCGGCGGTGTACGAGGAGTTCTGAGCATCCCGGGCGGGGTCGTGGTCAGGGGGAATACTGGCCGGGTGGAGATTGCCCGCCCGCGCCTGCTGCTGGTCGAGGACGACGGCGCGCTGAGCGCGCTGCTCACCGACCTGCTCACCGAGGAGGGGTACGAGGTCGAGGTGGCCGGCGACGGGCAGAGCGGCCTGCACCGCGCCCTGGCCCGCGACTACGACGTGCTGGTGGTCGACCGAGGGCTGCCCGTGTTGGACGGGCTGGGGTTGGTCACCCGATTGCGGGCGCGGGGTGTGACGTCCCCGGTGTTGCTGCTCACCGCCCGGGGCGCCCTGGACGACCGAGTGGAAGGGCTCGACGCGGGCGCCGAGGACTACCTCGTCAAGCCCTTCGAGGTCCCTGAACTGCTGGCCAGACTGCGGGCACTGCGCCGTCGACACCAGGACGTGGCGGGCCGGCTGCCGCTGGGGCGGCGGCGGTGGCTGGACGTAAGTAACCGGCGAGTGCTCGACGACGACGGGGAGATTCCGCTCTCCGCTCGCGAGTTCGCCGTGCTGCGCGCCCTCGCCGGCCGGCCGACGAAGGTCTTCACGCGTGCCGAGCTGCTGAGTAGCGCGTTCGACCACGCCGACGCACCGGGCAGCGTCGACGCCTGCGTGCATCACCTGCGCCGCAAACTGGGCCGGGGGGCGATCCGTACGGTGCACGGTCTCGGCTATCGGATCGGCGCGGTCTGACGGCGTGGACGAGGCCCGACTGGTCCAGGCCCGACGGCGCAGTGTGGCGCAGACCGCCGGGGCGATCGGCGTGGTGCTGCTGCTGGTCGGCGCGCTGATGTTCGTCCTCACCAGCCGGCAGGAATCGCGGGCGCTGAACACCGAGCTGGCTCAGGTGCTCACGATGGCCGAGGACACCGACGACCCGCCGCCCGGCGAATTCCTGGCCCACAGGGCGGCCGGATCCGGCGCCGTCGAGGTGACTGAAAGCGCCTCGCCGGAGCTGGCCCGGGTCCTCGGCGACGCGCTGGGACGGCAGCCGGGGCGATTCGACACGGATGCGGGAGACGACCATCCGGTACGGGTGTTGGTCGCCGACCGAGCGGACGGCAGCCGCTGGGCCGTCGCCGCCGACCTCGCGCCGCTGCGTCAACGCCAGGGGCAGCTCGGCGTCGCGCTGCTGGTTGCCGAACTGGCCGGCCTGACGGGGGCGCTGGTGGCCGCGGCGCTACTCGCCCGGCGGGCGGTCGCGCCCCTGGCCACCGCGCTGACTCTGCAACGCCGTTTCGTCGCCGACGCCTCGCACGAGTTGCGCACCCCGCTCACCGTGTTGCACACCCGTGCACAGATGCTGGCCCGACGATCCCAGACGCAGCCGGCGGCGCGACTCACCGACCAGCTCGACCAGCTCGTGGCGGACACCCGGGCGCTCGGCGACGTGGTCGAGGACCTGCTGGTGTCCGCCGCTGCCGAGCATCAGCCGCCACCGGCCGCGGTCGTCGATCTGAGCGAGGTGGCCCGCGAGGTGGTCGCGAGCATGCAGGAGTACGCCCGGGAGCGGACGGTCGAGCTGCGCGTGGCGACCTCCGGCGAGGCCTTGGTCCATGGAGCGCGCACGGCGCTGCGGCGAGCGACGACCGCCCTGGTGGACAACGCGATCGGGCACGTCGCCGCTGGCGGGAACGTCGCTGTGACCGTGCGACGGCACGCCGATCAGGTGGCCGTCGAGGTCAGCGACGACGGTGTGGGCCTCGACCCGGCCGAGGCGGACCGGCTCTTCGAGCGCTTCGCGCACGGCACGGCCGGGGCGGGTCGCCGGTTCGGGCTGGGCCTGGCGCTCGTGCAGCAGGTCGCGCACGCGCACCGGGGTTCGATCACGGTGGCCGGCGCTCCGGGTGCGGGTGCCACCTTCACGCTGCTGCTGCCGGCATCCTGAGGGACCCACCGACGCCGCTGCTGGTTCGGATTCGAGGGCGCAAGAACTTCGCAAGAATTCGGCAATATGGTGACGGGCAGTGACATCCCGAGCGCCGAGGAGACCCCGTGCCCGACACCGTCAACGGACTGCCGCTGCACCCACTCGTCGTGCACGCGGTGGTGGTTCTCCTGCCGCTGGCCGCGCTCGGTGTCGCCGCGCTGGCCGTCCGACCGTCGTGGCGGGGCCGCTACGGCGGGCTCGTCGTCCTGATCACCGCGCTGGCGACGGCCGCGATCCCGCTCGCCACCTCCAGC
>NZ_JBFAPG010000373.1:0-6376 GCF_040675595.1 Micromonospora sp. NPDC049580 | reverse complement strand
TTCGTGCCGGGGCCGCACCTGCCCCGCCCCAGATCTTGGACAGTTTCCGTTACGAAAGAACGGAAACTGTCCAAGATCTGCATTGGCGAGGTGTCGTGATGGGTGTGTGGTCCTTCGTCTGCGGCCTGGCGTGCGGTTGGCGAGGGGCAGGGTCTGTGCTGCTGGCGATTGCACATCGTCCGCGAACTCGACCGGCATGACGACTTCCGCACCGGGCGGGTGGGTGGCCCATATCTGGGGCAGCTCTACAGGGAACCGCACGGAACCCTGGGCCGCCGGCAGTAGCGCCGCCTGCTGCCGTGCCGCAGCGCCGCAGCGCCGCAGCGCCTGCCTCCGTGCCGCCTGCCTCCGTGCCGTGCCTCCGTGCCGCCGTGCCGCAGCGTCGTGCCGCCTGCCGCAGCGTCGTGCCGCGCCGCAGTGCCGCCTGCCGCAGCGCCGAGTCGCCGCGCCCAGTGAGGGGTGCCCGCGTGGGGGCGGTGCGGGTGTTGCAGGTGCTGCAGGTGCCGCGGGTGCTGCGGTGTCGCGCGCCGCTGCGAGGGGTGATCCCGCCGCCCCGGTAGCGGGGGCGGCGGGATCAGGCGGTCAGTGGCAGGCGCCGGTGCCGCTGTCGTTGTAGGTCTGTCCGGCGACCGGCACGAACTGCCAGTCGTAGCTGCCGGAGTGCAGGGTGAACTTCAGGACCCCGAACGCCGAGCTGTTGCGGGCCTCGCTGTTGGGCTGGATGGTGCCGAAGCCGTAGTGGTCGGCGCCGCCCATTCCGGCGACGAAGCTGCGCATCCCCCGGCTGGCGTCGTAGCCGCCGGCGGGGTTCATCGGGCCGAACCGCTCGTACACGTGGTTGTGGCCCCAGACCACGACGTCGGCGTTGTAGTCGTAGAGCGCCTGGTACAGCGGGCGGGTCGAGGTCGACGGCGCGTGGTTGGAGCTGGACGTGAACAGCGGGTGGTGCCAGTACGCCAGCGTGCACGGCTTGCTGGTGGCCGCCAGGTCAGCGCGCAGCCACTGCTCCTGCGTCGACCCGGCCGACATGCTGATGTTCGAGTTCAGCGACACGATGTGCCAGTTGCCGAGATCGTAGGAGTAGTACCCGCGACCGCTCGGGCCGGCGGTCGTGCCGAAGTAGTTGTAGTAACCGGTCGCGCCGGACGTGTTGTAGTCGTGGTTGCCCGGCGACGGGCGGGTGCGCGCCTTGTGCCGGCCCCAGGTGGGTTCGTAGTAGCTGGCGAACTGGGATGCGGTGCCGCTGTCGTAGACGTTGTCGCCGGTCGTGAAGACGGTGCCGGAGATGTTGTCGAGCAGCGCCGCCGTGGCGGTGTCACCGGAGCCGGAGGTGGCGATGTCACCGGCCCCGACGAGGACCGGATCGCCCGACGGCGGTGTCGTGGTGCCGGTCGTGACCACCAACTGCGGGGCGTCGCCTCCACTCTCCCGCGTGTCGTAGTAGGCGCCGTCGCCGCTGGTCGAGGTCGCGCCGAAGCTGAAGGTCCCGTTGCCGGTGACCGCTGAGGTGACGTCGACCTCGTACCAGGTGTTGCCGGCGACCGCGCCGAGCGACCCGAGGGTGGCCCCGTCGATCGTCGGCTGGTTGCTCCAGGTCGTGCCGGTCTCCGACCAGGTGGTGTTGGACATCGTCCGGAACGTGCCACCGGCGTCGCTGCCGCTGTTGCCGCTGATCGTACGCAGCCGCAGCTTGGCGCTGGTCACCGTGCCGCTGACACCGCTCACCGTGAAGCGCAGGAACATCCGCCGTGCGGGTGAGTTGTCGACCACGATCTGCGTGGACGTGCCGTAGTTGGTGGACGCCGTGTCGCTCTGGACGTAGGTGTCGGCGACCGGCGTGAACGTCACGCTCGCCGCGGAGGCCGCGCCCGAGCCGGTCAGGACGACGGCGGCGGTGGCGGCGACGAGCACCGCGACCGTCCCGATCGTGACCGGTGGGCGGGCGATTCGAATGTCCATCCAGGACCCCTTCGTTGCGGGTGGAAAGCGCAAGGAATGTAGGAAGGTCGATGAACCGGCGGACTGCCGCCAGGTGAACAGTACGCTCAAGCAACGAAACATCTCGATGTTTGTTCGATGTTCACCCACCGCATGTCTGTCCGCCCCTCGCGGTCCCTTGTGACGCCCCCGACCCGATCGTCACGATGGCTGACCGTCGCCCACCGATCAGAGGAGATGCGCGTGTACCTGTCGTCCGTCTCCCGGCCGGTCACCGACCCGCCCGACGCCGGGCCACGACGCCGACGGCTCGCGCTGGTCAGCGGCAACGTGGTCGCGCTCGGCACGGTCAGCCTGATCACCGACATCTCGGCCGAGATGGTGGCCGCCGTCCTGCCGCTCTACCTGGTGCTGGGCCTGCAACTCAGCCCGGTGGCCTTCGGCGTGCTCGACGGGGTCCACACGGGCGCCACCGCGCTGCTGCGGGTCGTCGGCGGCTTCCTCGCCGACCGGTTCCGGCGGCGCAAGCTGGTCGCCGGCGTCGGCTACGCACTCTCTGCCGTCGCCAAACTCGGCCTGCTGCTCGCCGGCCGGTCGGTGCCCGCGATCGGCGCCGTCATCGCCGTCGACCGGCTCGGCAAGGGTGTGCGCAGCGCGCCCCGCGACGCGCTCATCACGCTCTCCACCCCGCCCGAGGCCCTGGGCCGGGCGTTCGGGGTGCATCGGGCGATGGACAGCGTCGGCGCGTTCCTCGGGCCGCTCGTCGCGTTCGCCGTCCTGCTGGTCGTCGGGCAGTCGTACGACGCGGTCTTCGTCACCAGCTTCTGCGTCGCCGTCCTGGCCGTCGTCGTGCTCGTGCTGTTCGTCCGGGAGCGACCGACCGGCGAGCCGGCCGACGGGCCGGACGAGCCCCGGGTCTCCGTCCGCGAGGCGTTCGGCCTGTTGCGCAGCCGGCCCGCCCGTCGGCTGCTGCTGGCCGCGACGATGCTCGGGCTGGCCACCATCGGCGACGGCTTCGTCTACCTGGTGCTCCAGCGCCGGGAAGACCTTGGCCTGCGGTGGTTCCCGCTGCTGGCAGTGGGCACCAGCCTGGCCTACCTGGTGCTCGCCGCACCCCTCGGCGTGCTCGCCGACCGGATCGGGCGGTTGCCGGTGGTGGTGGGCGGCTACGTGGCCCTCGGCGCGACCTACCTGCTGCTGTCCGGGCCGGCGCACGGCTGGCCGGCGCTCGCGTTGACGCTGGCGCTGTACGGCGCGTTCTACGCGGCCACCGACGGCGTGCTCATCGCGCTCGCCGGGCCGGTGCTGCCACCACGGCTACGGACCACCGGGATCGCGCTGGTCCAGACCGGGCAGGCGCTGGCGTACCTCGTCTCCTCGGTCCTGTTCGGGCTGGCCTGGCAGGCGTGGGGGCCGCAGACGGCGGTCCGGGTGGCGGCCGTGGCCGTCGTCGGCGTCCTGGTCGTCACCGTGCTCCTGCTGGCCTCCCCGCTCCGCCCCAGTCTCCGGAAGGTGTCCCCATGAGCGCGATGTCGACCCGGGCGAAGCTCGGCGTGGTGGCCGCCAGCGCGGTGCTGTTGGCCAGCGTGGCGGCCGGCTACGCCGCCATCGCCGCCGAGCCGGCCCGGACCCCGCCGCCGACCGCCGCCGGGGACCAGGCGGTCACACTGGCGCCGGGCCCGCGCCTGCTGGCCATCACCGACCGGTACGTCTCCAGCGTCGCGACCGCCGATCCCGCCGGGCCGCGTACCGTCTCGGGTCTGGAATGCCTGCGGGTGTACGCGGCCGCCGGCACCGGTGTCTGCCTGCGGCCGGAGACGGCGTGGTCGTACCAGGTCGTGGTGCTCGACGCGGCGCTGCGCCAGAAGCGGACGCTCAGCGTGCCCGGCCTGCCCAACCGGGCCCGGGTCTCGGCCTCCGGCCGGATGGTCTCCTGGACGACGTTCGTCGGGGGCGACTCCTACACGGCGAGCGGCTTCTCCACCCGCACCGGAATCCTCGACACCGTCACCGGCGCCACCGTGACGTCGCTGGAGGAGTTCGCCGTCACGCGGGACGGTCGCGGCTACCGCAGCCCCGACGTCAACTACTGGGGTGTCACCTTCACCGCCGACGACAACCACTTCTACGCCACCATGGCCACCGGCGGCAGGCGGTACCTCGTGCGCGGCGACGTGGCCGCCCGGACCGTCGAGACGATGCGGACGAACGTGGAGTGCCCGTCGCTGTCGCCCGACGGCACCCGGATCGCCTTCAAGGAGGCGATCGACGCCGACCCGACGAAGGGTTGGCGGCTGTCGGTCCTCGACCTGGCATCCGGGCGGGTCACCGCGACGGCGGAGACCACCAGCGTCGACGACCAGGCGGCCTGGCTCGACGACGCCACGCTGGCCTACACACTGCGCCAGAGCGACGGTCGGCCCGACGTCTTCAGCGTCGCGGCCGACGGGTCCGGTACGCCGAAACTGCTGATCCCCGGTGCCGAGTCGCCGTCGCCGCTGACCTGACGGCCCGGCCGCCAACCTCGGCGGCCAGGACACCTGACCGCCTTGCCGCGGTCGACGTCCCGTCACGTCGGCTTCCGCGCCGCAGCCTTCGCCGTTCATCGACGGCCTCGAAGGTATGGACCATGACAAGGCTGAGCCGTCGCATATCCGTCCTCAGTGGACTCGCTGCCGCCGGCGCCGCGGTGACACCCTGGCAGGGTGCCCGCGCCGCGGTCCCGTACCCCTTCAAACTCGGTGTGGCGTCCGGTGATCCGGCGTCCGACAGCGTGGTCCTGTGGACCCGGCTGGCGCCCTCGCCGCTCAACGCCGACGGGCAGGGCGGCATGGCCGACGCCGACGTGACGGTCGAGTGGCAGGTGTCCACGACGGACCGCTTCTCGTCGCTTGTCGCGTCCGGCTCGGTGGTCGCCCGCTACGCCGACGCCCACTCGGTGCACGTCGTCGCGGGCGGCCTCGCCGCCGACTCCGACTACCACTACCGGTTCCGGGCCCAGGGGCAGATCTCCCCGGTGGGACGTACGCGGACCGCGCCGGCCCCGGGCACCTTCGGCCGCGACCTGGTCATGGCCTTCGCGTCCTGCGCCCACTACGAGGCCGGCTACTACACCGCGTACCGGCGGATGGCCGAGGAGAACCCCGGGCTGATCCTGCACCTCGGCGACTACATCTACGAGGGTGGCGTCAACACCTCCGCCGTGCGCCAGCACGTCGGCGCGGAGATCGTGTCGCTGGCCGACTACCGCCGCCGGTACGCCCTCTACGCTAGATCTACCTGCGCCTGTTCCGCGACGGCACACCCGGCTACGAGCTGAAGCTCTCCACCGGTGGCACCAGCGGGGCCGCCTGGCGGCACATCAGCCCGGACGTCGGGCTCGACGACCGGGGCAACACCGTGGTCGTCTGGGCCGCCGACGGAGACGGCAACGGCGTCTACAACATCCAGTACCGGGTGGTGTCACCCGCCGGTGCGATCCTCGGCTCGGGGCAGGCCAACGCCAGCGACGCCGGGCAGCAGATCTGGCCGAAGGTGGCGGTCGACCCCGACGGCGCGCCCACCACCGCCGGCGTCGGCTTCACCGTCGTCTGGGAGGACGTGCAGGCGACCGCTCCGGCCACCGTCAAGGCCGCTGGCTTCACCGCCGCCACCGCCAAGGCGTACGAGGTGACGGCCTCGCAGACGACCGGCTCGCACCACCGCCCCGACGTGGCGGTGTCCGCCTCCGGCGAGGCGCTGGTGGTCTGGGACGAGGACGCCGACGCCAACGGCTCGTACAACATCGGGTTGACCCGGCTGGCCCGGTCGAACGGCGCGGTGGTGCTGTCCCTGCGCACGGCCAACGCGCAGAGCGGCGGGCAGCAGCAGCGGGCGTCGGTCGCGGCGACGTTCGCCGGTGACTTCACCGTCGGCTGGGAGTCGGACCACACCGGCACCCGGGGCGTCTGGGCGCGCTCGTTCACCGCTGCCGGCGCCGCCCGCCACGGTGAGGTCCAGGTGTCCACCGGGACCGGGGCCGTCGCGCCCGGGGTCGGCATCGACGACGAGGACAACGTCGTGGTGGGCTGGACGGTGTCCGGCGCCAATCCGGACGTCTGGGCGCGCGGCCTCAACCCGGACGGCAGCACCACCGGTCGGCTGGCGGCCCAAACGTTGAGCCAGACCACGACGGGTCGGCAGGAACACCTGGCGATCGCCGCGTCCCCGTGGGGCGAGGTGAGCCTCTGCTACACCGACGACAACGACGGTAACGGCTTCGACCAGGTGCTCCTCGGTCTCGGGGCGACGAACTCCACCTGGCTGATGACCGCCGACGAGCTGCGCCAGCGCAAGGCGCGGGCCGCTGCCACGGTGAACTGAGTCGGCCGGGTCCATTCAGAGGGCGTGGTCGGGCTCGCCGCCGGCGCTGGCCGCCCCGTCGTCCCTCGGCGGTGAC
>NZ_JBFAPG010000372.1:0-6383 GCF_040675595.1 Micromonospora sp. NPDC049580 | reverse complement strand
GGCCCGGTCGACCAGCGTCGACCGGGCCTCGCGGTGGTGTCTTACGGGCGGGCGTTGGGCTTGAGCGGGGTCGTCACCGCCGCGTAGGCGTCGACGATCCCGTACCCGTAGAAGCCGTTGAAGTTGACCCCTCCGGCGCAGTACGCGTCGAAGGACTCGTCACGGCCCTCGTTGCGGTACTGCTGAAGGCGCGGCTCCGGGCAGGCGTGCTCGGCCGCCGTGCGGTAGAGGTGCTGCTCCACCTGGTCCGGGGACAGGCCGAAGCCACCCCGGCCCTGCGGCTTGCCGTACCGGCTGACGATCAGCGCGGCCACGCCGGCGGCGTGCGGGGACGCCATCGAGGTGCCCTGGAGGTAGGTGTAGTAGCCGCACTCACCGTTGGGCTTGCACTGCTTGAAGACGGACTCCTCGAAGCCGGCGACGACGTTGCCGTCGGCGTCGACCGAGCCCTCCTCCTGGAGCACATGCTTCGGGTACGACGACAGGATCTCGTTGGCGTAGGTGCGGAACGTGTCCGTGCCGAAGCCGTCGCGGAACCAGCCGCCCGGCGCGGCGACCGAAATCTGCTCGGTGCCGTAGTTGGAGAAGTCCGACTTCTTGCCGGACGGGCCGACCGACGACACACCGATGACGTGCGGGCCCTCGGTGGGCAGGTCCCAGCAGCTGTTGTTGTCGATCGGGCGCGGGTACGGGTCGGCGCCGTAGTCCGGGCTGGACGTGTCGGTACGCGGCGCGCCCAGGTCCTCGTGGTTGTTGCCGAGCGCGCCGACCAGGGTGACGCCCTTGTTGTGGGCGAAGACCAGCGCCCGCTTCATGGCCTTGATGATGGCCCGCTGCTCGGCCTGCGCCTCCGGGGAGTCGGCCGGGTTGGCGGTGCAGTTGTAGAGCCACGGGTCGACGTAGAACGACATGTTGACCACGTCGATCCCGGAGCGGCCGGCGTAGACCAGCGCGTTGACGACCGGGTCGAGGAAGAAGTAGCCGGAGTCCTGGCCGCCCTTGAGCTCGACCAGCGACACGTTCGGGGCGACACCGGAGAGGCCGAAGCCGTTGGCGGCCGCGCCGATGGTGCCGGCCACGTGGGTGCCGTGCCCGCCGTCGTCGGTGCCTACCGCGTCGAGGCAGCTCGGCACCTCGCACGGGCCGTCCACGTCGGTCCGGTCGGGCGCGAAGTTGCGCGACAACGCCCAGTTGAAGTTGGGCGCGATGTCCGGATTGCTGGCGTCGACGCCGGTGTCCAGCACGCCGACGGTCACCCGGCGGTCGCCGGGCTCGACCTTGCGGGCCTTGTCGGCCCGGATCATCTCCAGGCCCCAGAGCTTGTCGTCGAGCGGGTCCATCTTTGCGCCGCGCCGGGCTGCGGTGCCCGCTGCGACCGACGCCGCCATCAGGTGCTCCTGCTCGACCCGGTCGAGCTTCGGCTTGCGGCCGATGGCCTTCTGCTCGGCGGCACCGATCAGGCTCGGGGCTGCCGTCGCCTTGGCGGCGAAGTCGGCCCGATCACTGGTGACCTGGAACATGCCGACCTCGTCGGACCGGGACACCACCGTGCCGCCGGCTGCCTGGATGGCGGCGACGGCCGTGTCGGCGGCGAAGCCGTCCTCGGCGACGACGGTGAAGGTGCGGGAGGTGCTCGGCGCGGCGCTGGCCGGTACACCCAGGCCCGCTGCCGTAAGTGCCAGTGCTGCCGCGGTCGCGACGGCACCGGCGGTGAAGCGCTTGCTCACCACATCGGATCCTCTCGTTGAGGGACGTGGCAGCCATCACACAACACCCGCCCGGTTTACGCCAGGTGAACGTCCGTTATGGCGGTGAATCTCTCCTTCATCCGCCCAGCCCGATGCCCACGTCCACCCGGTCGGACGACCCCGCCGACAGATCCGACAGGACCACTGGCAGGTCGGCCAGGGTGGACACCTCCGCGTCGGGGGTGAAACCGGCCGGGCGGGGCAGCCCTTGCCGGTTCAGCCACACCGACCGCAGGCCGGCCCGCCGGGGTGCCACCACGTCGTGCTCCCACGAGTCACCGACGTACACGATCTGCTCGGCGGGGACCCCGGCGGTCGCGACCACCGCCGCGTAGAACTCCGGGGCGGGCTTCTTGGGCAGGCCGTTCTCGTGCGCGTACATCTCGAAGGCGAACTCCCCGGCGAGCCCGCAGCGTTCGGCGCGGCTGTTGCCGTTGGTGGCGAAGCCCAGCGTGTACCGGGTGCGCAGCGCGGCCAGGGTCGGCGGGACGTCCGGGAAGGGTCGGGTGAGGGCGAAACGGCGGGCGAAGAAGAGGGCGGCGATCTCGTCGAGGTGGTCGTCGAGCCCGGCGCGGGCCAGCGACCGGGCCAGCGCGGCGCGGCGGATCTCCAGCACCGGGGCGGCGCTCAACTCGCCGAAGACCGCGCCCCAGTCGGACTCCAGCTCGGCGAGCGTCACGTCGGCGGCGTCCGGCGTACGACGCCGCATCTCGTCGAGGACGGTCACCAGCCCGGCGGTCACCGCCGGCCGCAGGTCCAGCAGGGTCTCGTCGGCGTCGAACACCACGGTGGTCAGCACGGCAACCACTCTCTCACCGCGAGGTGGTTGCCAGCGCAGGCTCGAGGTTGGCCGGCGCGGGCGTACCGCGCAGTTCGTCGAGGCGCACCAGAGCGACCCCGGCGACGATCAGCGCACCGCCGAAGAGCTGCCAGGCGGTCGGCAGTTCGTCGAGGAACAGCCAGGCGATCAGCACCGCGAACAGCACCTCGGTCAGCCCGACGAACGACGACAGCCGGGGGCCGAGGATCCGGGTGCCGGCGATGCCGGCGAGGTACGCGATCACGGCGGCGACCAGCGTGAGCCCGACGATGGGCAGCAGCCAGGTGGTGCGGTGCCCGGCGAACGTGACCTCGCCGAACGTGGCACGCAGCGGCAGCAGACCGGTCAGCCCGACGAGGAGCAGCACGGCGGCGCCGACGGCCATCCCGCCGCTGGCCATGGCGACCGAGGGCAGTCGGGGGTCGACCCGGCCGGCGAGCACGAAGTAGCCGGCCAGGCCGAACGCGGCACCCAGCCCCCACACCACGCCGACCGGGTGGAAGCCGGCGGTGCCGGTGAGGTCCAGGACGAAGGCCAGCCCGCACAGGGCGGCGGCCGAACCGGCCACGGTGAGCCGCCGGGGGCGCTGGCCGTGCCGCAGCCACATCCAGCCGACGACCAGGATGATGCCCAGGTACTCCAGCAGCAGTGCGATGCCGACCGGCAGGTACCGCACGGCGTTGAAGAAGCACACCTGCGCCAGCGCCACCCCGAGCAGCCCGAACATCACGACCGCCCCGCTGTTGCTCCGCAGCACGTGCCACCTGCCACGCAGGGAGAGCAGGGCGGGGATCGCCAGCACCAGGGCGGCCACGCCGACCCGGGCGACGACGGCGGCCTCGGCCGACCAGCCGGCTTCGATGAGCGACCGCGCGAAGGTGCCCGAGGTGGCGAACGTGACCGCGGAGAGCAGCGCCAGCGCGGCGCCGGCGGTGGGTCGTGACTGCATCTCGCGCTCCTCGGGGACGACACGGTGTCATGAGCAAACTATCCTTGTGCTCATGACGCTAGGCGGCCACCGTGACAGGAGTCAAGTTGCTATTCGCTCATGACACCGAATGTTCGTTGATCGCCGCCACCGCGTTGGTCAACACCGCGGGCCGCGACGGCGAGTTGCTGCCCGACGTCGCCGCGCTGGACGCGTTCTTCACCCGGCACGCCTACAGCGGGCGGCACGAGCACACCGACGCCGAGCTGCGCGCCGTGCGGCAGCTACGCCCCCGGCTGCGCCGGATCTGGCACGCCGAACCGCCGGAGGTCGTCGCCATGGTCAACGCCCTGCTGCTGGAGCACCGGGCGTTGCCGCAGCTCATCGAGCACGACGACGAGCCGTACCACCTGCATGCCGTGCCCCGCGACGCGCCGCTGGCCACCCGGATGGCGGTGGAGGCGGCGATGGCGATCGCCGACCTGGTCCGCATGGGCGAGCTGAGCCGGTTGCGGATCTGCGAGTACCCGGACTGCGGCAACGTCGTCGTCGACCTGTCCCGCAACCGGTCACGGCGGTTCTGCGAGGCCGGCTGCGGCAACCGGGCGGCGGTGACCGCCTACCGGGCCCGCAGGGCCGCCGGCCGGCCCTGAGCGACGTCGGCAAGTAGCTCGTACTCCACCTCGCCGTGCTCGGTCCCCGGGATCGGGTCGTCGAACTGAAGGTGGAAGGTGCGCACGTAGCGCAGCCCCGCCTTCACCATCACCCGCCGGGACCGCTCGTTGACCGCCATCGTCTCGGCCCACACCCGACGCACGCCCACGGTGTCGAAGGCGTACCGGACCAGCGCCCGCGACCCCTCGGTGGCCAGGCCGCGACCCCACGTCGAGCGGCGCAGCCGGTAGCCCAGCTCGGCCTCGGTGCCGTCCTTGGACGGGTCGAGGGCGAACCAGCCCAGGAAGTCACCCGTCTCCCGATCGACGGCCGCCCACCGACCGAGGCCGGGATGACTGTCGTACTGGGCGAGCAGCTTCGGCAGATGCTCGTCCCGGACGGTGGCACGCGGGGTGGCGACGCCGCCGGTGAGGAAACGCATCACCTCGGGGTCGCTGTCCAACTCGACCAACGCGTCCACATCGGCCACGCTCAGCCGCCGCAACCGCAGCCGCTCGGTCCCCGGAGGAACCAGGTCATCGCCATCCATGACCGGATCATCGCGCCCGCCCGACGACCCCGTCGACGCCTTTTCCGACCCGCGACCACCGTCGCGGGCAGGGCGGTCGCGTCAGCGCGGGGGCGCGACCACGAAGAGCCGCCAGGAGTACGCGTCGACCACGAGCACGGGCCCGTCCGGGTCCTTACTGTCGCGCACCCCGACCACGCCCCCAAGGTTCGTAGCCACCTCGACGCAGTTGGCGTCCTGGTTGCTGCGACTGCTCTTGTGCCATCGAGCGTCGGTCAACTCCACGACTCGGCCACCTCGCTGATCAACTCGATGGACGCCTGCGGGGGCAGGGCTTCGCCCAGGGTAACCTCCCAGACCTGCTGCAACCGCAACAGATCCTTCGGCTTATCCAACTCCTGGCCGCGAACCTGGCAGTCCAGGTAGGCCACCTCGGTGCCGTCGGGCAGGGCGGCAAGCGCGAACTGCCCACCGAGCCCCGGATATTCCTCGGCGGATCGCGGCACCACGTGCAGCCGGACCCGCGGGTGCCCGGTGGCGAGGCTGGCCAGGTGCAGGGCCTGATCGCGCATCACCTTCCGCCCGCCGACCCGTCGCCGCAGCACCGCCTCGTCCAGCACCGCAACGATCTGCGGGGCACTCTCGCTGCGCAGCACATTCTGGCGGTTCATCCGCTCGGCCAGCCGCCGTTCGACCTCCTCGGGCGCGAGCAGGCCGCCGGCCTCGAAGACCGCACGGGCGTAGTCCTCCGTCTGGAAGAGCCCTGGCACGTAGCGGGGCTCGTACCACCGGATCGTGCGCGCCTGCGCGAAGATCGCCTGCCAGCCGCGCAGCCACGGTTGCGCCCGGTCCAGGCTGACCAGCTCGGTGGACATGCGGCTGAAGAGGCCGCCGGTGTCCAGGGCGCGGTCGACGAGTTCCAGGTACTTGCCGGTGGGCGGCTGCTGGCCCAGCTCGACGGCGCTGACCATGGACGGCGAGTAGTTGACCGCCTTGGCCAGCTCGTCCTGACTCCAGCCCCGGCGAACGCGCGCCCGGCGCAGCTCGGTGACCAGGAACGCCGCCGCCGTCATCTGCCCATCGCCCATGACCTGCCGCCTCTCCACCCCGTCGACGATCAACTCCAGCCCGCCGCCAGCGGCGTCACCAACGGAAACAGGACGGCTGTGACGACCCGGCCAAACCCTTCCGACCGTAGTCGCCCGATCACCAGACTGTGAAGTGCGGCACCGCTCCCCGTCCCCCGGGCCCGGCGGCGCCGCACGGGACCGCCCGATCCCCCGTGCCGGGCGGTCCCGCCCCACCCAGCAGACCGACCAACCGACCAACCCGACCCGACCACCCCAGCGAGGCCACACCGACCCGACCACACCGATCCGACCACACCGACCAGGCCACCCCGACCCGACCACACCGACCAGGCCCGACCCGACAACACGGACCCGGCCCGACCACACCGACCCGGCCCGACCACACCGACCCGGCCCGACCACACCGACCCGGCCCGACCACACCGACCCGACCCCACAACACCGACCCGACCCCACAACACCGACCCGGCCACGCCGACCCGACCACGACCGGCCGGGCCACACCGATCGCACCCCGATCCGGCGCGATCTTGGCGCAGCACCGCGCCATCCGGGCGCCGTCTGAGCGAACTCTTCGAGATCTTGGACAGTTTCCGTTAGGCGCTAACGGAAA
>NZ_JBFAPG010000371.1:0-6388 GCF_040675595.1 Micromonospora sp. NPDC049580 | reverse complement strand
GAGACTCGTGCCGCGCGGAGGCGTAGTCGTCGGTGATGACCAGGGTGGAGTCCTCGGCCCGACCGATGGTGATCTGCGCTTCACCGAGGGTGATGCGGGTGCCGGCCAGCTGACCTGCGGTGACCACCAACTGGTGGGCCGCCCTGCCCCGCTTCACCTTCGCCGGTTTGGCCGCCTGCCCCGTCGAGGCGCCAACCGCGCGTGGTGCCGCCACCAGGCGACCGGACCGTGCCCCCGCGAAGAGATCCCGACGGATCACGCCGACCACCGTGAACACGAAGATCCACAGCAGGATCAGGAACCCGAACCGGGCAACGGTGATGACCAGTGCCGGCAAGGCGGCTCAGCCGTCCACGCGGAAGGTCAGCGTCGTGGTGCCGAGCTGGACCATGTCACCCGGGTTGAGGGCGACGGCGGAGACCCGCTGCCCGTTGACCATGGTGCCGTTGGTGGAGCCCAGATCGGTCAGCACAACCTGGCCGCCATCGAAATCCAGCCGGGCGTGTCGCCGGGAGATGCCGACGTCGGGCAGGCGCAGGTTCGCCTGGTCGCCGCGACCGATCACCGTCGACCCCATCTGGAGCGGGTAGGTGCGTCCGTCACCGGAGACCAGCCGCACGTTGCGGCCGCCACCGTGCCCGGGCGGCGGGCCGTAGCCGCCACCCTGGTCGTACGCGGGGTAGGCGGGCGGGCCGGCGTCGTAGCCGGGTGCCGACACGGGGGCGACCTCGCCGCCGGTGTAGACCTCGGCGGTGACCCGGAACATTCCCGTGTCCAGGCCCTCGCCCCGCTCGATCTCGACGATCACGTCGCCGTAGACCGTCCAGGCCTGCTCGCCGATGAACTCCGCCTGCGACTGGGCCAGCTCCTGGGCCAGCGCGGCGGCGTACGGCGCCAGACGACTGTGGTCGAACGGCGAGAGATCGATCACGTAGCGGTTGGGCACCAACGTGCGCCCACCGGCCAGGATCGCCTTGTGCGCCTCGGCCTCCCGCTGCATGGCGTTGAGGATCTCCACGGGGTGGACCACCCCTTTGAAGACCTTGGCGAAGGCCCCCTCGACCAGGCCTTCCAGACGCTTCTCGAAGCGTTGCAGCACGCTCACCGGCTCCTCCTCGGGTCCCGAGGACATGATGGTATCCGGCCGGCGCGCGCGCAGCTCACACGCCGCTCGGCCGGCTGCTCCCGGCCCGTTCGGAAGGACCGGGACTGCCGTGCTAATCTTTCGTCCGCCACGAACGGTAACCGCTCGTGGCGAGCGTCTGGGACAGCGTAGTATTCCCGGGGCCTGTTGGAGACAGCGGGTCCGGGGCGGTTACAGTGTCTCGGGTCGTGCCACGGGGATGTGGCGGAATGGCAGACGCGCACGGTTCAGGTCCGTGTGCCCGAAAGGGCGTGGGGGTTCAACTCCCCCCATCCCCACCACAAGACGAGGGCTCCGCGGAATGCGGGGCCCTTCCGTCATATCGGGGCGTGCCGGGCGTCACGCTATGCTCCGATGGTTTCTGCCTCCGATGGACCAGGAGTGGCGTGTGAGTGTCGCGTTGGTGACCGGGTCGGGCGGTCTGATCGGCTCCGAGGCGGTCCGGCACTTCGCCGGCCTCGGTCTGGACGTCGTCGGCATCGACAACGACATGCGTCGGTACTTCTTCGGTGCGGACGGCTCCACCTCGTGGAGCCTGGAACGGCTCGGCCGTGACCTGGGTAACTCCTACACCCACTTCGCGGTGGACATCCGGGACCGCGACGGTCTGGAGCAGGTGTTCAAGAAGTACGGCTCGAACATCGCCGTGGTGATCCACAGCGCGGCGCAGCCGAGCCACGACTGGGCGGCCAAGGAGCCGTACACGGACTTCGACGTGAACGCCGGCGGCACGCTCAACATCCTGGAGAACACCCGCCGCCACGCGATCGACGCGCCGTTCATCCACTGCTCGACCAACAAGGTCTACGGCGACCGGCCCAACAGCCTGCCGCTGATCGAGCTGGAGACCCGGTACGAGCTGCCCGAGGACCACCGCTGGTACCAGGGCATCACCGAGGAGATGTCGATCGACCACTCGCTGCACTCGGTCTTCGGCGCCTCCAAGGTCGCCGCGGACGTGATGGTGCAGGAGTACGGCCGCTACTTCGACATGAAGACCGCCTGCTTCCGGGGCGGCACCCTGACCGGCCCGGCCCACTCGGCCGCCGAGCTGCACGGGTTCCTGGCCTACCTGATGCGCTGCGTGATGGAGGGCCGGACGTACAACCTGTTCGGCTACAAGGGCAAGATGGTCCGCGACGCGATCCACTCCCACGACGTGCTGACCGCGTTCGAGGCGTTCTTCCGGTCGCCCCGCTCCGCGGAGGTCTACAACCTCGGCGGCGGCCGGCACTCGAACACCTCGCACATCGAGGCGTTCGCGATCGCCCAGGAGATCACCGGCCGCGAGGCGCAGATCAACTACGTCGAGCAGGCCCGCACCGGCGACCACCAGTGGTACGTGAGCAGCATGGCCCGGTTCGAGGAGCAGTACCCGGAGTGGAAGATCACGTACGACGTGCCGATGATCCTGCGGGAGATCTACGAGGCCAACGTGGACAAGTGGGTGCCACAGTCATGACGGCCAAGACCAAGCGCAACGTGCTCGGCGTCCTCGTCGACGCCACCGACTACGCCACGGCGACCGACGCCGTGGTGACCGCGGCGCACGAGCGGCGGCCACTCGCGCTTACCGCGTTGGCCGTGCACGGCGTGATGACCGGTGTGCTGGATCCCGCGCACAATGCCCGGCTCAACTCCTTCGACGTGGTCACCCCGGACGGACAGCCGGTGCGCTGGGCGCTCAACCTGCTGCACCACGCCGGGCTCACCGACCGCGTCTACGGGCCGACGCTGACCCTGCACGTGCTCTCCCGCTTCGCCGACGAGGGGCTGCCGGTCTACCTGTACGGCTCGACCGAGGAGACGTTGGCCAAGCTGATCCCGGCGCTGGAGCGGATGTTCCCCGCGCTGAAGATCGCCGGTGTGGAGCCGTCGAAGTTCCGCGCGGTCCAGCCGGGCGAGGACGCCGAGATCGCCGACCGGATCCGGTCCAGCGGCGCCCGGCTCGTCCTGGTCGGGCTCGGCTGCCCGCGCCAGGAGGTCTTCACGTACGCCATGCGCCCGCTGCTCGACATGCCGCTGATGGCGGTCGGCGCGGCCTTCGACTACCACGCCGGGCTGCTGCGCCAGCCCCCGCCGTGGATGCAGCGCGCCGGCCTGGAGTGGTTCTGGCGGCTCGGTCTGGAGCCGAAACGGCTCTGGCGCCGCTACGTGATCCTCAACCCCGCCTACCTGACCCGGCTCGCCGGTCAGAAGACCGGTCTGTGGAAGGCCCGCCCGCCGGCCCCGGCCACCGAGCGGCCGGCCACCTTCGCGGTCTGACCCCCGATCGGGTACGACACGAGGCCCCACCGGGATCGTCCGGATGGGGCCTCGTCCCTGGGGAACAGGTCAGACGGTCAGGGTCCAGCTGTTGATGTAGCCGGTGTCGGCCGAGTAGGTGTCGCGCACCTGAAGTCGCCAGGTGCCGTCGGCGGCCTCACCGGACACGTTGGCCGTGTACGTGGTGTTCACGTTGTCGGCGCTGTCCGAGGTGCTGCTGTTCTTCAGCCGGTACGCGCTGCCGTCCGGGGCGAGCAGGTCGATGACCAGATCACCGCGGTACGTGTGCACGATGTCCACCGCCACGGTGGAGGCCGACGAGGCGTTGCGCCCGCAGCCGGCGATCGTGATCGAGCTGGTCACCGCCGCACCGGCGTCCGGGATCGACACGTCGGTGCCGTTGGTGCCGGTGCAGCCGGTGGGAGGCGGCGGGGTGGTTCCGGTGCCCACGTACAGCAGCCGGTTCGGCGAGCCCGAACCGGCGTTGCCCACCACGTTCGGGGTCGCGTTGGCCACCATCTGGTCGCGGATCTGCTGCGGGGTCCAGCCCGGGTTGGCGCTGGCCAGCAGCGCCGCCGCGCCGACCACGTGAGGTGTGGCCATCGAGGTGCCGCTGATCGTGTTGGTCGCGGTGTTGCTCGTGTACCAGGCCGAGGTGATCGAGGATCCCGGCGCGAAGATGTCCAGGCAGGTGCCGATGTTGGAGAACGACGACCGGGCGTCCGAGCTGGTCGTCGAGCCGACCGTGATCGCCTCCGCGGTACGCCCCGGCGAGGTGTTGCAGGCGTTCGCGCCGTTGTCGTTTCCGGCGGCGAGGCCGTACGTGACACCGGACGCGATCGAGTTGCGGACGGCGGTGTCCAGCGAGCTGTTCGCGCCGCCGCCGAGGCTCATGTTCGCCACCGCCGGCTTGATCGCGTTCTGGGTGACCCAGTCGACACCGGCGATCACACCGGCGTTGGTGCCACTGCCGGAGCAGTTCAGCACCCGTACGCCGACCAGCTGGACGCCCTTGGCCACCCCGTACGAGGATCCGCCGACGGTGCCGGCGACGTGCGTGCCGTGCCCGTTGCAGTCGTCGGCCGACCCGCCGTCCACGGCGTCGTAGCCGGAGGTGGCCCGGCCGCCGAAGTCGTTGTGGGTGAAGCGGATGCCGGTGTCGATGATGTAGGCGTGCACGTTGCTCGCCGTGTTCGGGTAGGTGTAGGAGCTGTCCAGCGGCAGGTTGCGCTGGTCGATGCGGTCCAGGCCCCAGGAGGGCGGGTTGGCCTGCGTTCCGGAGATCGACACCGTGTGGTTCTGCTCGACGTACGCGACGGCCGGGTCGGCGGCGATCCGTGCCGCCGCGCCCGCGCTGACGGTGACCTCGAAGCCACGCAGCGCCGTGCCGTAGGTGCGGGCGACCCTTCCGCCGTGCCGGCCGGTCAGCCGCTGCGCGGTGTCACCGACCCGGCTGGAGGTCACGGCGGTGTCCTTGAGGACGACGATGTAGCTGTCCGGCACGGCGGTGGCTCCACCGGCCTCCCGGACGACGCCGACGGGCTCGGCGGCCAGGGCCGGGGTGCCGACGGCCAGTACGGTCGCGGCGGTCACCCCGACCAGTACGGACCTGCGTGGAAGACCCATCTCCCTACCTCCCTCCGACCGGCGGCGAAACGCGACCACCGGTACCACATCGATCGACACTTGCCGATCGAGCCGAGAGTAGATCGATGAGGCCGGGCAGATAAACATGTCGAAACGTCCATCACGTCGATGGGATGTCCCCTACGGGCCCGGCTTCCGGGGCCAACGGGGGTCCGGCCCGGATTCGCCGCGCTCCCGGACGGGGAAGAGTCTCCGACATGGAGAGTCAGCTGACCATCGTGTTGCCGGTCGCCGCCGTCTGGCTGGCCGCCGGGGTCCTGGCCGACCGACTGCCCCGGCTGCGCGACGCGCGTGCGCTGCGTCGGCGTACCGGATGGTTGCTGGCGCTCGCGCTGGCGGGCGTGGCGCTGGTCGCGGCCGTGTCCATCGGCGGGCTGCTCAGCGCCGGCGCCGCGCCGGTCGACCGGGCCGCCGTCGGGCTCACCCTCGCCACCGGCCCGGCGCTCGTGGTGGCCGTCTGCTCCGTACGACGGATCCGCCGCCTGCGGGCCGGGGCCGGCGCGTTCGACACCGCACCCGGGACACCCGCCCCGCACGGGCTGCGCGCCGCCGCGGCGCACCCGCTCATCGGGTTGCCGTTGCAGGTGACCGCCCTGGCGACGGTGCCGGCGGTGATCGCGGCGGCCGGCGCGGACCTCGGCGCCGAGCCCGGGGTCACCGGGCCGGCGATCACCGTCGGCGCACTCGCGGTGGCCGCGATCGGCGTCCGGCACGCGCTGCGGCACAGCCGGCTCGCCGAGCGGGCTCAGCCCGCCGCGCCCCGGTCAGCGCGAGCGGCCGGACCCCTGCACGTATAGCAGCTCGAGGATCGCCCGGGTCGCCTCGAACCAGCGGTCCAGCCAGCCCGGCGGCGGGATGCTGCCCTTCGGCGGCAATTCCAGCAGCAGGCCGCGCAGCAGCGGGTGGTCGGCCAGCGAACCGGTCGGCTCCATCGGCCAGCCGGTCGGCGGGAACGACGGCTCGACCAGCGGATTCGGGTCCAGCGACGGCAGCGAGAGCGGCGCGTCGGCCGCCTCCTGAGCCGTCGCCTCCCGCCCGTCCAGCTCCTGGTCGGTCGAGACCACCTCGGTCAGTACCGTGTCCCGACGCGCCCCGCGGTACTTGCCACCGAACCGCTCCGGCTTGCCCGGACCGTTGGTGAGGTTCTCTGAACCGATCGTCGTCATCCGTCTCGCCTGCCTCGCTCGGGTGCGGGTCGGTGCGGCGGGTCGTCGACCAGCGCCGTACCGACCGGTTCAACGAGGCAGGCGAGACGGATGACGATGATCGGTTCAGAGAACCTCACCAACGGTCCGGGCAAGCCGGAGCGGTTCGGTGGCAAGTACCGCGGGG
>NZ_JBFAPG010000370.1:0-6438 GCF_040675595.1 Micromonospora sp. NPDC049580 | reverse complement strand
GGACGCGTCGCGTCCCGGGCCCCGCCCGTACCACCGGCACGTCGCCGGCATCCCACACGAGCCCCACCTGACCCGGTACGCTGTGGCGCCCCCACCCTCCGACTTCCCGAGGATCCGCGTGCCGTCCGAGCTGACCGTCACCGACCCACCGGCACCTCCCGCGGTCAACCCGGACACCCCGCCGCCCGCCCGCCCCCACCGCCGGCTGCTCATCGCGCTGGCGGCAGCCTGGCTGGTTCCCGCGGTGGCGTACCCCCTGCACCTCGCCTGGCTGCTGCCCCCGCTCGTGCTGCTGGCCACCGCCAGCCTGCTGCGCGGCGGCCGCACCCTGCTCGACCGGCTCATGCTCGCTGTGCTGCTGCTCGTCGGCGCCACCACCATCGCCGGTCTGCTCTTCTCGGTCTGGCCCTGGGGTCTGCACCCCGTCGCGGTCACCGGCGCCGCGCTGACGGCACTCACTCTCATCGCGGCGGCCACCGGTAGACGTCCCACCCTGCCTCGCCCCGGCTGGACCGACCTGCTGCCGATCGTCGCCACCGTCGCCACCGTCGGCTACCTCACCCTGCCCTGGCTGCGCGCCTCCACCCTCGCCGGACGCCTCAGCCTGCTCGCCCTCGGCGAGGACAACTTCCGCCACGTCGCCCTCGTCGACGCCATCGGCCGGCACGGCGGGTACGTCTTCCTCGACCCGGCCGGTTCCCGGGACGACATCGTCTCGTTGCTCGTCCGCTATCCGCAGGGCTGGCATTTCACCACCGCGCTCCTCGACGCGCACCTGCGCTCGGCCACCGGCACTCCCAGCGGGGTCAGCAGCCTCACCCACTACGGATGGTGGTGCTTCGCCACCCTCGGCCTCCTCGTGCTCACGCTGTTCTGGGCCGCCCAGCGACTGTCCGGTCCGCAGCACCCGCTGCACCGGGTCGTCCTGACCATCGTCATCGGCGCCCTCGTCCTCGGCAGCCAACTGCCCCGCCTGCTGATCGCCGGCTACCCCAGCGAGGTGCTCGGGCTCGCCCTCGCCGTCGGGCTGACCGCGCTTGTCGTACGCCCCCTCGCCGGCAACCGGGAACAACTCGTCCTGCTCGGGGCCCTGCTCACCGGAATCGGCTTCACCTACTACCTGTACCTCCCCCCGGCCGGGCTGCTCGTGCTCGGCTGGCTCATCGCGCACCGCCGCGAGCTGACCCAGGTCCGCCGTACGCTGCTCGGCGTCGGCCTGCTCACCGCGCTTCTCGCCCCGCTGCCCCTGCTGCTCGGCATCCTCGGCGCCGGCCAGACCGAAGCGCTCGACGCGAAAGCCGGCCCGGAACTCGCCGAGGCGTGGCACGCCCTGCTCGGCCTCACCCCGATCGTGCTGATCGGCCTGGTGATCCAGGCCCGCCGCGCCGACCGCGCCTGGCGCCGTCACCTCGCGGCCGTGCTGGTGGCCGTCGGGTTCGCCCTCGCCATCGCCCTGGCCAACATCGTCGCCGGCGTCCAGCCCGCCTACTACTTCATGAAGGGCACACACCTCGCCCTCGTCGGACTGATCGTCGGCACCGCCGCCCTGGTCCGGCTGCTGCCCGTCCCGTCCGGCGGCGAGCGCGGTGTCCGCGCCGCCGCGATCCCCGCGCTCGCCGCCGCCCTGGCCGTGCTCACCGTCGTGACCCTCTGCGGGCTCACCGGTTGGCGCGGCAGCGTGCTCGTGGTCGACAAGCAGAGCTGGACCCAGCTGTGGGTCCGGCACAGCGTCGACAAACCGTCGAGAGTGGCCCAGGTCTGCGCCGCCGCGTACCGCCGTCATCCCGTCCAACCGGGCACCGTCACCGTCGTGCTGGACCGGGGCGGCTACCGCGGCTACGTCGAGTCGATCTGCCTCTCCGCTCTGCAGGGCACCACCGCGCAGACGGAAGGGGCCATCTATCTGCCGATGTTCGAGGAACCGGAGCGCACCCGCAAGATCCTGCGCGGCGCGCGCGGCCCGATCCGGCTGCTGATCAGCGACCCGTCCGCGCAGCGACGCGTCGACAAGCTGCTGACCAGGTATCCCGAGCTGCGCCCCCGGGTCACCACCGTGCCAATGATCATCAAGTACTGAACGCGGCGGGCGGGCCACGGGCCGACACCCGTAACCCGCCCACGCCGCCGTGCCCCCGTCCCCGAACAGTCGGACTACGCTCGACGTGACGGGGGACCGGGTCGGGCGAGCGAAGCGGGTAGGTCGATGAGCGTAAGACGGATCATGGGCACCGAGGTCGAGTACGGCATCTCCGTGCCCGGCCAGGCCGGAGCCAACCCGATGGTCACCTCGTCCCAGGTGGTCAACGCCTACGGGGCCCGGCCCGAGCTCAACCGGGGCGGGCGTGCCCGCTGGGACTACGAGGAGGAGTCGCCGCTGCGCGACGCCCGCGGCTTCACGTACTCCGGGGCCGCGTACGACCCCGCCGAGGCTCTCGCCGACGAGGACCTCGGCCTGGCCAACGTGATACTCACCAACGGCGCACGCCTCTACGTGGACCACGCCCACCCCGAATACTCCACACCCGAGGTCACCACCCCCCGCGACATCGTGCGCTGGGACAAGGCCGGCGAGCGGGTCATGGCCGAGGCGTCCCGCCGGGCCGCCACCATCCCCGGCAGCCAGCCGATCCACCTCTACAAGAACAACACCGACAACAAGGGCGCCAGCTACGGCGCCCACGAGAACTACCTGATGCGCCGGCAGACCCCGTTCGCCGACATCGTGGCGTACCTGACGCCGTTCTTCGTGACCCGGCAGATCGTCTGCGGCGCCGGCCGCGTCGGCATCGGGCAGGACGGCGGGCAGAGCGGCTTCCAGATCTCGCAGCGCGCCGACTTCTTCGAGGTCGAGGTCGGCCTGGAAACCACCCTCAAACGGCCGATCATCAACACCCGCGACGAGCCGCACGCCGACGCCGACAAGTACCGCCGGCTGCACGTCATCATCGGCGACGCCAACCTCTCCGAGATCTCCACCTACCTCAAGGTGGGCACCACCGCGCTGATCCTCACCATGATCGAGGAGAAGGCGCTCGGCCCCGACCTCGGCATCGCCGACCCGGTCAGCGAACTGCGCGCGGTCAGCCACGACCCCTCGCTCACGCACCTCATGAGGCTGCGCGACGGCCGCCGGCTGACCGCCCTGGACGTGCAGTGGGCGTACCTGGAGCGGGTGCGGTCCTTTGTCGACGACCGCTACGGCACCGACGTCGACGAGCAGACCGCCGACGTGCTGGACCGCTGGGAGGACGTGCTGGACCGGCTCGGCCGCGACCCGATGCTCTGCGCCGACGAACTGGACTGGGTGGCCAAGCTGCGGCTGCTGGAGGGCTACCGGGAGCGGGAGAAGCTCGGCTGGGGCTCGCACAAGCTCCAGCTCGTCGACCTGCAGTACTCCGACGTACGCCCGGAGAAGGGCCTCTACAACCGGCTGGTCTCCCGCGGGGCGATGAAGACGCTGCTCACCGACGAGGAGACCCGCAGCGCCATGACCGAGCCCCCGGAGGACACCCGGGCCTACTTCCGTGGCCGCTGCCTCGCCCAGTACGCCTCCGAGGTGGTCGCCGCGAGCTGGGACTCGGTGATCTTCGACGTGGGCCGCGAGTCGCTGGTCCGGGTGCCGATGATGGAGCCGGAGCGGGGCACCCGCGCCCACGTCGGCGCCCTGTTCGACCGCTGCGCCAGCGCCAAGGACCTCCTGGAGACGCTGACCGGCGGCTGAACGCGGCGCCGATTGCCCGCTGTGCGCCGCAAGCCGGCGCGCAGCGGGCTTTTCGTCGTCCGAGCGAGGTAAGTTCATCGCAGACGATCGTGGAGGAGGCAGCAATGGCCACTCATGACAGCGGCGGCCAGTCGCAGTCCGGCAAGTCCCGCCAGGGCGAGGAGATCGAGGACGTCACCACGGAGGCCAACCCCGAGGTGGCTGAGCGGCACGCCGAGATCACCGAGGACGTCGACGACCTGCTCGACGAGATCGACTCCGTCCTCGAAGAAAACGCAGAGGAATTCGTGAGGGGCTATGTACAGAAAGGAGGTGAATGATACCATATGTCCGATTCGCCGGACGGTGCCGAGAAGGCATGTCCGCAGTGCAAGAGAGTGCTGGCCAGCACTGAGTTCCACCGTGACCGGCGGAGGAAGGACGGGCTGGCCTTCTACTGCAAGGTCTGCGCCGCCGCACGGTCGGAGGCAAGCCGTCGCAAGCGCGGTATTGCTCCGCAGCGGAGATCACCCAGGCCCGTCGGCGAAGGCCTCAAGTGGTGTCCGGACTGTGAGCAGATCAAGCCCCTGAACGACTTTCCCACCACCTCGACCAAGGCCAGTGGTCGGCACAGCTACTGCAAACCCTGCCACAACGCCCGTGGCAAAGAGACGGCGCAACGACTCTACGGCGGCACACGCGAGTACCACCTCCAGCGGCGCTACGGCGTGGGGGAGAAGGAGTTTCAGGAGCTCCTGGCCGAGCAGGGCGGGGTCTGCGCGATCTGTGGCGGCGCGGACCCGCAACATCTGGACCACGATCATCGCACCGGGTGGGTGCGCGGGATACTCTGCTTCAACTGCAACGGTGGTCTTGGCCAGTTCCGTGACAGTCCTACGAGGCTGGCCAGGGCGATCACGTACCTGAGAGGAACCACGTGGCAGCGGGCTTTGATCCATCCGGGCGTCTACCAGATGTGTTCACCAACGCGGGGACGTCCTCCTTCACCACGTTTCTGAGCCGGGTGGCGCCCGAGATGCTGCCCGGTCGTCGGCCGCTGCCGCCGGGCATGGCCGCCGACCTGGCGCCGCACGCGACCACCATCGTGGCGATCTCGGCCGCCGGTGGCGTGGTGATGGCCGGCGACCGACGGGCCACCATGGGCAACCTGATCGCCCAGCGCGACATCGAGAAGGTGCACCCTGCCGACGCGTACTCGCTGGTCGGCATCGCGGGCACCGCGGGCATCGGCATCGAGCTGATGCGACTGTTCCAGGTGGAGCTGGAGCACTACGAGAAGATCGAGGGCGCGATGCTCTCGCTCGACGGCAAGGCCAACCGGCTGGCGTCGATGATCCGGGGCAACCTGGGCGCGGCCATGCAGGGCCTCGCCGTGGTGCCGCTGTTCGCCGGCTTCGACCTGGCCGCCGCCGACCCGGCTCGGGCGGGGCGGATCTTCAGCTTCGACGTGACGGGTGGCCCGTACGAGGAGACCGGGTACGACGCGATCGGCTCCGGCTCGCTCTTCGCGAAGTCGGCGCTGAAGAAGCGTTTCCGGGCGGGCCTGTCCGTGGACGACGCGACCCGGCTCGCGGTCGAGGCGCTCTACGACGCGGCCGACGACGACACCGCGACCGGCGGACCGGACCTGACCCGCCGGATCTATCCGGTGGTGATGACCGCTACCGCCGAGGGCACCCGCCGGTTGACCGACACCGAGACGGCGGCGATCGCCGAGGGTGTGGTCGCCGGCCGGATGGAGAACCCGGGCGGATGAGCCCCGTCCACCCCCACCAGTCCGCAGTCGTCAGCACAGCGCCGTAAGGAGAACCGCCGCCGTGGCCATGCAGTTCTACGCCTCGCCCGAACAGATCATGCGCGACCGCTCCGAGCTGGCCCGCAAGGGCATCGCTCGGGGGCGCAGCGCCGTGGTCCTGAGCTACTCCGGCGGGGTGCTCTTCGTCGCGGAGAACCTCTCCAGCGCCCTGCACAAGGTCAGCGAGATCTACGACCGGATCGGCTTCGCCGCCGTCGGTCGGTACAACGAGTTCGAGAACCTGCGCCGGGCCGGGGTGCGGATGGCCGATCTGAACGGCCTGAGCTACGACCGGCGTGACGTCACCGGGCGGGCGCTTGCCAACGCGTTCGCGCAGACGCTCGGCGCGATCTTCACCGAGCAGTCGAAGCCGTTCGAGGTGGAGATCTGCGTTGCGGAGGTCGGGGCGACTCCGGACGACGACGAGCTGTACCGGCTCACCTATGACGGGTCGGTCAACGACGAGCCGGGCCGGATGGCCATGGGTGGTCAGGCCGAGGCGATCACCGGTGTGCTGAAGTCGCAGCACCGGGCGGACATGTCCCTCGGTGAGGCGGCCCGGGTGGCGGTGCAGGCGTTGAGCACCGTCGGTGGTGAGGGCGGCGCGGCCCGCACGATCGCCGCGAACCAGCTCGAGGTTGCGGTGCTGGACCGCCAGCGGGTGGGTCGTACGTTCCGCCGGATCACGGGCGCGGCGCTGACGGCGCTGCTGGACGGCGATGTCGCGGCAGCGGAGGAGCCGGCCGAGGCGGGCGGGCCGGACACGCCGGCGCAGCCGACCACGGAGGCGCACAAGCCGACGACGTCGGCGGGCTCCGCAGACCTGGAGGACAAGCCGGCGGACGGCAAGTAGGACGGGTCATGTCGGTGGGGGGGCCGGTCCCCGGGCCCCCCCATATGAAGAGCACACGGGTGAAAACCC
>NZ_JBFAPG010000369.1:0-6449 GCF_040675595.1 Micromonospora sp. NPDC049580 | reverse complement strand
GTCGGGCGGTAACCCGCCCGACGGCATCGGGACGCGCCAGGTCGAACAACACGCCATCGGGCGCCTGACCCGCAGGTGGAGGCAACGTCGGCAGTGGCGCCGGCCCCGGCGGCACGACCGGAAGCCCTCGCCCCTGTCCGGTGTCGGTGAGCGGGCCTGTTGTGTTGCCCGTGTCCGGGGACCCAGGCACGCTTGACGGGTGCAGCTGTCGAGCCGTCGTCGCCGTTGGTCGCCGCCGAAGTCGGCGTTCACCGGGTTCCGGATCCCCGCGGAGGTGATCGTCGTCGCGGTCCGCTGGTACCTGCGCTACAACCTCTCCTACCGGGACGTGGAGGAGCTCCTGGCTGAGCGCGGTGTCGAGGTTGACCACGTCACCGTCTTCCGGTGGGTGCAACGGTTCACCCCGTTGCTGGCAGACGTGGCCCGGTTCGCTCGCCACTCGCCCGGTGACCGGTGGTTCGTCGACGAGACTTACGTCAAGGTCAAGTCAACGGCACCCTGATGCTGCACCGCCGCCTCGTGCGCGAGTACGAGAGCCGACCAGAATCCTCGGTGTCACGCACCCTGTGGGCGTCAACGGCGAACATCGTGCGCCGGCTGACCGGAACCAGCACACCCTCCTGGCGGCACCGGTGAACCTTCCCACCGTCCTCGACCTGATCGCCGACCGCGAAACCACCGCACGCCAGCACACCGACCAACTCCGCGAGCAGATCACCACCCTCACCGGCGAACTCGCCCGCCTCGACAGCGAACTGGCCGACCTGGCCACCACCCGCACCACCCTGCGCACCCTCGCCACCACCGAGTTCACCGCCGACGATCCGACGATCGCCAGCGCCCCCCCTACCAGCAGATCCTGCATGTCCTCGGCACCGCACCCACGGGCATGCGCGCCAAAGGCATCTGCCTCGCCCTCGGCGTCGAGCCCTCACCGAAACACGTCGAAGGCACCCGCGCGAAGCTAAAACGCATGCTCAACCGCCAGATCCTCACCGAAGACGAACCCGGAGTATTCACCCTCGCCGAGAAACGGACCTAACACTCCGAACCGCCCTCTGACACCGGACGTGTGGGGCGTGCTCACCGAGGAGCAGCGGCTCTCATGGTCGTACATCCCCTTTGAGCGTCGGCCCGCTGAAATTCGGCATGACACGCAACCAGGTGGAAACGGCAGTGGGTGGCACCCTCGGCCTTACCCTAGGCTCGCACGCCTCGACGCAAGCTGGCGGCTGGGCGAAACTCCGGCTCGACCGAGACGGCGACCTGAGGGTCAGCGGGCCTGCGGTCACCACCTACTACGACGAGTCCATCGGCCTAACGACCTCGTGCACAGTAGCGAATCCTTGAGCATCGATGATCGTTGTTCGCGTTATGGTGGGCGCTGCGATCATGACCAACCGGCGTTTGACGGGCCTGTCCCGCTCAGTGATTGAGGGCCTGGTCAGCGAGTTGAGGCCGCGGTGGCGGGCTCAGCACCGTGACCGGCTCGCCTCGCGGATACGCCGTCGCCGGATCGGAGCAGGTGCCAGGCACCGGTCCGGGTTCGTGGATCGGCTGCTGGCCACGCTGGTCCATCTCCGTCACGGGCTCACCCACGACGTGATCGCGGCCTGGTTCGGGGTGCATCGCTCGACGATCAGCCGCAGCATCGCCGAGATCAGCCCCCTGCTGGCCGAGCGCGGCTGCCGGGTACGCGACGGTGTCCGGCTCCGGACCCTCTCCGACGTGGTGGCCCACCTCGGACACCACCCGCAGGCGTTGATGGACGCCACCGAAGTGCGGGTGCGCCGTCCGGTCGCGGGCCGAGCGGGCCGGGACCGGTTCGTGTCCGGCAAGGCCCGGCTGAACACCATGAAAGCCCTGGTGATCTGTGATCCGCTCGGGCGGTTGCTGTTCTGCGGCGAGACACGCCCCCGGGTCGATGCACGACATCACCCAGGCCCGCACCGCCGGACTGGTCGACCTTCTCCTGAACGCGCCACTGGACGCACAGATCCTCGCCGATGCCGGCTACCAGGGCCTCGCCCACCGACACCAACGGCGCGGTCATCACCCCCAGACCCAAGCCACGCAAACGTCAAACCTCCCTGCCACCGAGTGTCATCGCCGCCCACGACGCGGCCCGCAAACGGCACTCCTCCCAGCGCATCCGGGTCGAGCACGCCATCGGACACCTCAAGAACTGGCGAATCCTCAGCCGCTACCACGGCCGGCGGGAGTCCTTCGACACCACCATCCGCGCGATCGCCGGCCTCCTGTCCGACCACCAACACACCGGCCGCAGCGAGAACACCACCCGGCGGCGTAGGGCACTACCCGCCGCACCTTACGTTCGCCGAGACGCGCTCATCATCGCGCCACCAACTGTGCACGAGGTCGTTAGTGAGTGACCTGTTCGAGCTGCCCCTTGGATAGGACGAACTTCCACAAGACTGCTCCGGCCACCGCGCCCACTACCGGGCCGACCAGGTACACCCACCAGTAGGGGAAGGAGGCCGCGGCGATGTCGGGGCCCAGGGTCCGGGCCGGGTTCAACGAACCTCCCGAGACCGGAAGGGCCAGGAAGATCGCTGCCCCGATCCAGAACGCGATGGCCAGCCCGGCGGGCAGCGCCCCTCCGGGAGAGCGATGATAAACCGCGGTGGCCATGACGACCACCAACAGCACGGCAGTGATCACGATCTCGGTGAACAGTGCCGTGCCCCACCCGACGCCCGGGCCGGGCTTGGTGGCTCCAAGGACCAGGGCCGTCCGGAGCCGACTCCCGAACATGAACCAGTTCATCAGCCCGGCCAAGGTCCCGCCGATCAACTGAGCGACGATATAGACCGGTACCATCCGCCAGGGAAACTCCCTCACCGTGGCGAGGGCCACGGTGACGGCCGGGTTGATGTGAGCGCCCGAGACCGTGGCGAACACGTAGATGGCCGCCACAGTGCCCAGGGCGAAGGCCAGGCTGATGGCCACCTCGTTCATCCCCGCGAGGGGGTGAAGCTTGTGGGTGGCAAGCAGGGTGGCGGTACCGGAGAAGGTGAGCATGAATGTCCCCACCACCTCGGCGACGGCGGCTCCCGCCACTGCCTGGGGGCGTGTGGGGGTGACCTCTCCTCGTGGTGGCATGCTCTTCCTCCTCAGGCCGTCCCTTGGCCGAAGCTGGATCGGACCAAAGTGGCGATGCTGGTTTGCTGCTCACATTCACTGATCCACAAGCCGATGATCACGTCGCTGATCTTCGCCAGCAGATAGCTGGTGGTCCCTGGTCATCGGCGGCCGAGATCGTGGCCCTGAGGCCGCGCAGCTCATCCGTCACGGTGGGCTTGCCTCGCTGATTGCGGTCCGCACGCTCGAAACCCTGCATACAGACATTGTCCCAGGCAATCGAACGCTAAGCCGCCAAAACTCACGGACCTGCCAACCCCACCAGCCGGTCACCGACCTTGTGGTTCCGACGACGACCAGCCCATCTCCCGAGCCGACGCCCTCCGCGCTCTCACCCTGCTGCGACTCGTACGCCGGGCTGCTTAGGCGGCGAAACCACCGCGACTGAGGTTCCCCCGGTTTGCCGGAGGGGTTGGTTACCTTGTGTTTTAAGAAGGGCCGCCGAAGGCGTTCCGGTAGAGGTGGCGTGTCGGGTGGACGACGTGTCGACGTCGGGCTACTACGAGTGGCTGACCCGGCCGATGTCGGCGCGTGCGGTGCGGCACGCCTGGCTTACCGGGCTGATTACCGAGATCCATCAGCAGTCGCGAGCCAACTACGGTGCCCGACGAGTGCACGCTGAGCTGCGTCTGGGGCGAGGGATCGTAGTCGGTCACGGTGCCGTGGAGATGCTCCATTCGCCGTGCCGGACTGGTGGGCGCCATGGGCCGGCCGAAATGGCGGCGAGCCAAACGCGATGACGTGGCACTCGACCTGGTCAACCGGCAGTTCACCCGCAACGGGCCGAACCAGTTGTGGGTCACCGACATCACCGAGCACCAGTCCTCGGTTGAGGAAGTGCTACTGGCCATCGGGGCGATAGGACTAGCAATGCTCATCGCTGCCATCATCGCCGCTCGATCCAATAAGCGCTAGTCAACTCCGTGCGACGAGAGGCCACAGACCGATTCCGTACCGGGACCGGATGCCGCGACGTGCGGTCCCGGTGCGCCTTGGCTTTATCGGCAACCCTTGCCACGTCTACCGCTGACCGGAAGATCGAACCGATCAACAGCATCGATCCATCGGGTAAGTGCTCGGTACGGCCCGGATCACCCGCACCGCGTCCAGTGCGGCGAGCGCGTCGGCGGGCAGGTCCAGGGCCGCGCCGGCGATGTTCTCTCGCAGGTGCGCGACCGAGGACGTGCCGGGGATGAGCAGGATGTTCGGCGAGCGGTGCAGCAGCCACGCCAGCGCGACGGACATCGGCGTGCTCCCGAGGCCCTCCGCGACCCGTTCCAGGACGTCCGACTGCAAGCGGGAGAAGCCGCCCAGCGGGAAGTACGGCACGAAGGCGACGCCCTGCCGGGCGGTGCCGTCGACCAGCTCGTCGTCGTGCCGGTTGGCCAGGTTGTAGAAGTTCTGCACGCACACCACCGGGGCGATCGACTGCGCCTCGGCGAGCTGCTCGGCGGTGACCGTGCTCAGCCCCAGGTGCCGAATCAGGCCCCGCTCGCGCAGCTCGGCGGGCGTGCCGAACTGCTCGGCGATCGAGCCCGGCTCGGGCGAGTTCATGCCGCCGACCCGCAGGTTGACCACGTCGAGCGCGTCCAGGCCGAGGCGGCGCAGGTTGTCGTGCACCTGCTGGGTGAGCTCGGCCGGCGTCCGCGCTGGCGGCCAGCCGCCCTGCTCGTCGCGGCGGGCACCGACCTTGGTGACGATGTGCAGGTCGTCGGGGTACGGCGCGAGCGCCTCCCGGATGCTCTCGTTGGTGACGTACGGGCCGTAGTAGTCCGACGTGTCGATGTGCCGGATGCCCAACTCGACGGCCGCGCGCAGCACGTCGACGGCGGCGGCCCGGTCCTTGGGTGGCCCGAAGACGCCAGGGCCGGCCAGTTGCATGGCGCCGTAGCCGAACCGGGTGACGGTGAGGTCACCCATCCGGTAGGTGCCACCGGGCAGCTTGTCGCCGATCATGGTTCTTCCTCCGCCGGTCGGAGCGCCCGCCGGCACCTCGTACGGTGCCCGCCTCGGGCGGGCGCAACCAGGTCCCACCCATCCTGGGACCGACGGGGCCAGGGTCCGAGACGTGCGTCACGGCGCGTCCGGGAATCGTCGGCCGAGCTATCCAGTTGATCAGTGCCGGGACGCCAGCGTACCCAAGACGTCCGTTCGACGACGAAGCGGAGACACGATGACAGCCCTGTTCAGCCCGTTCACCCTGGGCAAGCTGGAACTGACCAACCGGATCGTGATGGCACCGTTGACGCGCAACCGCGCGGGCGAGGGTCAGGTGCCGCAGGAGATCTCCGCGACCTACTACGGCCAACGCGCCTCGGCCGGCCTGATCATCACCGAGGGCACCCAGCCCAGTGCCGTCGGCCAGGGCTACGCGGACACGCCGGGCATCCACTCTGCCGAGCAGGTCGAGGGCTGGCGGGCCGTCGCCGACGCCGTGCACGCGGGCGGCGGAAAGATCGTCATGCAGCTGATGCACGTGGGTCGGATCGGCCACCCCGACAACAAGGGCGGCCTGGAGTCGGTGGCGCCCAGTGCCATCGCCGCCCCGGGCGAGATCTTCACCCGCGACGGGATGAAGGCGTACCCGGTGCCGCGGGAGTTGCGCGGCGACGAGCTGCCGGGGATCGTCGAGGAGTTCGTCCGGGCGGCGCGCAACGCCGTCGATGCCGGCCTGGACGGGGTGGAGCTGCACGCCGCCAACGGCTACCTGCTGCACCAGTTCCTGGCGCCGTCGAGCAACCTGCGGACCGACGGGTACGGCGGCTCCCCGGAGGCCCGCGCCCGGCTGGTGATCGAGGTGACCCGGGCCGTCGTCGAGGCGGTCGGCGCCGACCGGGTCGGCATCCGGATCTCGCCCTCGCACAACATCCAGGGCGTGGTGGAGGAGGACGCGGCCGACGTGGCCGCCACCTATGGCGCGCTGGTCGACGCGATCGCGCCGCTCGGCCTGGCCTATTTGCACGCCCTGGCCGACCCGACGAGCGACCTGATCGTCGACCTGCGGCGCCGGTTCGGGGGTCCGTTCATCGCCAACGACGGCTTCGCCTCGGTGACCACCCGGGCGGACGCGGAGCGCATCGTCGACGGTGGCCTTGGCGACCTGATCGCGGTCGGCCGGAATTTCCTGGCCAACCCGGACCTGCCCCGCCGGTGGGAGATCGGCGCGCCGCTGAACGAGCCGGACCAGAGCACCTTCTACACGCCGGGCCCGCGTGGCTACACCGACTACCCGACGCTGGAGCAGTAGGCCCGGCGGCGAACCGTCCGGGCCGGCCGGTGACCGCCGG
>NZ_JBFAPG010000368.1:0-6505 GCF_040675595.1 Micromonospora sp. NPDC049580 | reverse complement strand
CCGGTAATCGGACACTCGGTGTTGCGTGGAGTGAAGCAGAGCAAAGGACCGGCAGAGGTGCCCGTGCCGCCCCGGAGGCGAGCATGCGGACAGGCGGGGGCGAGAACTAGTGGGCGCCGAGGTGAGCCAGGAGGTCCTGGCGGGTCAGGACGCCCTTGGGCTTGCCGTCGACCAGGACCAGCGCGGCGTCGGACTTCTCCAGCAGGCCGACGGCCTCGCTCACCGGCTGGCCGCCACCGATCATCGGCAACGGGTTACCCATGTGCCGCTCGATGGTGTCGTGCAGGTGGGCCTGACCGGTGAACAGCGCGTCGAGCAGATCCCGCTCGGCGATCGAGCCGGCGACCTCACCGGTCACCACCGGCGGCTCGGCCTTGAGCACCGGCAGCTGCGAGACGCCGTACTCGCGCATGTAGTCGATCGCGTCCCGGACCGTCTCGGTCGGGTGCACGTGCACCAGCTCGGGCAGGCCGCCCGGCTTGCTGGCCAGCGCGTCGGCCACCGTCGGCTCGTGGCCGGAGTTGTCCAGGAAGCCGTACCGGGCCATCCACGAGTCGTTGAAGATCTTGGAGAGGTAGCCGCGACCGCCGTCGGGCAGCAGCACCACCACGACGTCGTCCGGGCCGGCCTTGCGGGCCACCTCCAACGCGGCGACCACGGCCATCCCGCAGGAGCCCCCGACCAGCAGGCCCTCCTCGCGGGCCAGCCGCCGGGTCATCTCGAAGGACGCCTTGTCGGAGACCTCGACGATCTCGTCGGCCACACCCCGGTCGTACGTCTCCGGCCAGAAGTCCTCGCCGACGCCCTCCACCAGGTACGGCCGGCCGGTGCCGCCGGAGTAGACCGAGCCCTCCGGGTCGGCCCCGATGACCCGCACCCGCCCCTCGGACGCCTCCTTCAGATACTGCCCGATGCCGGAGATCGTCCCGCCGGTGCCGACGCCCGCCACGAAGTGCGTGAGCCGGCCCTCGGTCTGCTTCCACAGCTCCGGGCCGGTCGTCTCGTAGTGCGAGCGCGGGTTCGCCGGGTTGCTGTACTGGTCGGGCTTCCACGCGCCGGGAATCTCGCGGGTCAGCCGGTCGGAGACGTTGTAGTACGAGCGCGGGTCCTCCGGCGCGACGGCGGTCGGGCAGACCACCACCTCGGCGCCGTACGCCCGCAGCACGTCCTGCTTGTCCTGACTGACCTTGTCGGGGCAGACGAAGACGCACTTGTAGCCCTTGAGCTGGGCCACCAGGGCGAGCCCGACGCCGGTGTTGCCGCTGGTCGGCTCGACGATCGTGCCGCCGGGCCGCAGCAGGCCCGCCGCCTCGGCGTCCTCGACCATGCGCAGCGCAATCCGGTCCTTCACCGAGCCGCCCGGGTTGACGTACTCGACCTTGGCGAGCACGGTGGCCTGGATGCCCTCGGTGACGTTGCGCAGGCGGACCAGCGGGGTGTTGCCGATCATGTCGACGACGTTGTCGTAGTACTGCACGGTGTGCCCTTCGTTGCGGCGCCGGCGACGGCGGCCGGGCAGACGTATCCTCGCCGACCAGCGTACGTGCCGTCAGGGCACCAGCCCCCCGGGGATGACCGAGCTGCGTCGGGCCTCCCATTCGAGGAAACGGTCGGTCTCGGCGAGCACGCTGCCGGCCAGCCAGGTGATCATCACCGCGTCGTCGGCCAGCCCGAAGATCGCCAGTGGGATCTCCGGCAGCAGGTCGATGGGCGAGACGATGTACGCCGTGGCCGCCGTCATCAGGGCCAGCCGGAGGCCACCGTCGTACTCCCCCCGGGTCGTGGCCCGGATCATCCGGGGCAGCGCCGCCAGTCGGCTGCCCAGCGAGGGCCCGCCGCGCGCCCCCGCCGCCAGTGCCCGCGCCAGGGCCGTGAACGCCGCGCTGCGCTTCAGTGTCTTCCCCATCGTCGCGCTCCTCTCCGCCGGATCAGCGTGGCGGGTCGGCGCAAGTCGGCCGGCCTCCACCGGACAGGTACCCCGTCTCGTCGGTTTCCAGGCACTCCCGAGCCGGGACGACGACAGCGGCGTGTCGGGCCGGCGCGATAATGTCGGCATATGGGGGTCGCTGGTTCTGTCGTACCCGTTGGTCCGCGCTGGCGGCAGGCCTGGCGGATCGCCCGGCTGGCGGCTATCGGGACGGGCGCCACCGCGGCGGCCGCGATGGCGACCGGCGGGGTGCTGCTCGGCCAGGCCCGCCAGGCCCGGCGCACCATCCCGATGGCCGAGGCCCCGCCGCCGCGCTGCGACGGGATGTACGGCGCGAAGTTCCCCGGCCCCCCGCTCACCATGGTCGTGCTCGGTGACTCGTCGGCGGCCGGCTACGGGGTGCACCGCCGCCGGGAGACACCGGGGGCGCTGCTCGCCACCGGCCTGTCCCGGCGGCTGCACAGGCCGGTCCTGGTGCGCCGTTTCGCGGTGGTCGGCGCCATCTCCGCGGCGCTCCGGCACCAGGTGGAGGCGGCGTTGGAGTGTGCGCCGGACATCGCGGTGATCCTGATCGGCGGCAACGACATCACCAACCGCACGCCGCGCGGCCTGGCGGTGCGCTACCTGGTCGAGGCGGTCCACGCGCTGCGCGACGCCGGTTGCGAGGTGGTCGTCGGCACCTGCCCCGACCTCGGCGCGATCCGGCCGATCCAGCCACCGCTGCGCTGGCTGGCGCACCGGTGGAGTCGCCAGCTCGCCGCCGCCCAGACGGTGGCGGTGGTCGAGGCGGGCGGCTCGACGGTGTCCCTCGGCGACCTGCTCGGCCCACGGTTCGCCGCCGAACCGCACCGAATGTTCGCCTGGGACCGGTTCCACCCCTCCGCCGAGGGGTACGCGATGGCCGCCGCCGCTCTGCTGCCGACGATGCTCTCGGCGCTCGGCTCCGGGCCGGAGCGACGGGCCACACCGGCGCGGGGCGAGGGCGTACGGTCGCTGCCAAAGGCCGCGCAGGAGGCGGCCCGGCACGCCGGCACCGAGGTCAGCGGCACCCAGGTCCGGGGCCGCGACCGAGGACCGGCCGGCCGGTGGGCGCAGCTGCGTCGCCGGGCGTTCTTCGGTGTCAACACGGTGCCGCAGTCCGGCTCCGCGACGGACACCTCGACAGTGGAGGGACTGGCATGAACGAGCGCAGCGAGCGGGGCGTGACCGCCGGTCTTCCCGGCCGCCTGGGTCGGGCGGCGGCGCTGTCGCTGCTCGCCGGCACGGTGGGCGGCGCCGCCGTCCTGGCCGGTGAGGCGTTCGTCGCCCGGCACCGGCGCTACGCCGAGCCGGAGCTGGGGTTGGCGTTGCGGGCGACGATCGGCCGGGCCGACGCCGCGCCGCTGCGGCTGGTGCTGCTCGGTGACTCGTCGGCGTTGGGCGTGGGCGTCGACCGCCTCGACGACACCATTGGCGGACAGTTGGCCAACCTGCTCGCCGAGGGCCCGACCGGCCGCCGGGTGCACCTGTCCAGCGTCGGCGTCTCCGGGTCGCGCTCGACGGACCTGGCCACCCAGGTCGCCCGGGCCCTGCTCGGCGAGCGGCCCGACGTGGCGCTGATCCTGATCGGCGCGAACGACGCCACCGGGCTGCGCCGGCCCGCCGACGCGTCCGCCTATCTCGGGGCGGCGGTGCACCGGCTGCGGGAGGCGCGCGTCGAGGTGGTGGTGGGCACCTGCCCCGACCTCGGCGCCGTACGCGCCATCGCGCCGCCGCTGCGTCAGCTGGTCGGCTGGTCCGGGCGGCGGATGGCCCGCGCGCAGACCACTGCGGTGTTGGAGGCGGGCGGCGCGGTGGTCGACCTGGCCACCGAGACCGGGCCGGTCTTCCGGGCCGACGCGGGGACGCTCTGCCACGACGGCTTCCACCCGTCCGCCGACGGCTACCGGGTGTGGGCGCACGCCCTGCTGCCGGCCGTCGTGGCCGCGGCGGCGGTCGCCTCCCGGCGCTAGAGCACGCCCGGCCGGGGTGACATTTCCCGCCGCGCCTGCTTCTTCCGTGCCATGTTACCGGCGGGTTAACGTTGGCTCATGCCGATTGAGTCGTCCCGCGACGCCGTCATCGTCGCTACCGCCCGCTCCCCCATCGGCCGGGCGCACAAGGGGTCCCTGCGCGATGTCCGCTCCGACGACCTCGCCGCGACCATCGTCCAGGCCGCGCTGGACAAGATCCCCGAACTCGACCCGACCACCATCGACGACATCTACCTCGGGTGCGGCCTGCCCGGCGGTGAGCAGGGCTTCAACATGGCCCGCGTGGTGGCCACCCTGCTGGGGCTGGACACCGTTCCCGGCGCCACGCTGACCCGCTACTGCGCCTCCTCGTTGCAGACCACCCGGATGGCGCTGCATGCGATCCGCGCCGGCGAGGGCGACGTGTTCGTCTCCGCCGGTGTCGAGATGGTCTCCCGCTACGCCCGCGGCAGCTCCGACGGGCTGCCTCCCGAGGCGCAGGCTCTCGTCGGCGGCGGCTGGGAGAACCCGCGCTTCGCGACGGCCGCTGAGCGCTCGAAGCGCCGCGCGCAGGGCGGCGCCGAGGTCTGGACCGACCCGCGCGAGGCCGGTGAGCTGCCGGACATCTACCTGACCATGGGGCAGACCGCGGAGAACCTCGCCCAGGTGTACGACGTGACCCGCGCCGACATGGACGAGTTCGGTGTGCGCAGTCAGAACCTCGCCGAGAAGGCCATCGCCGACGGCTTCTGGGCCCGGGAGATCACCCCGGTCACCACGCCGGACGGCACCGTGGTGAGCACCGACGACGGCCCCCGCGCAGGCGTCACCCTGGATGCGGTGGCCGGCCTGAAGCCGGTGTTCCGTCCGGACGGGCGGATCACCGCGGGCAACTGCTGCCCGCTCAACGACGGCGCCGCCGCCGTCGTCGTGATGAGCGCCCAGCGGGCCGAGGAGCTGGGCCTGACCCCGCTGGCCCGGATCGTCTCCACCGGCGTGACCGCGCTGTCGCCGGAGATCATGGGTCTCGGACCGGTCGAGGCGTCCCGGCAGGCGCTACGCCGGGCCGGCATGACCATCGACGACGTCGACCTGGTCGAGATCAACGAGGCGTTCGCCGCCCAGGTGATCCCCTCCTACCGGCAGTTGGGCATCCCGGAGGAGAAGCTGAACGTCATGGGCGGCGCGATCGCGGTCGGCCACCCGTTCGGCATGACCGGCGCCCGGATCACCGGCACCCTGCTCAACGCGCTGGAGTGGCACGACAAGACCATCGGTCTGGAGACCATGTGCGTCGGCGGCGGCCAGGGCATGGCCATGGTGCTCGAACGCCTGAGCTGACCCGACGTCAGAGCGCGCCGCGGGTCGCCGTCACCTCGGCGGCGGCCCGCGCCAGCGCCTCGGCGTCGGCCCCGGCGGCCAGCAGGTCGGCCGTCACCACCCGCAACTGGTCGGGCAGGGCCAGGTCGTTGTCCAGCCGGGGCACGGTCCGGCGGGGCTGTCCCTCGGCGTCGGCGGCCAGATTGGCGATCTCCTGCACCAACCGGTGCATCAGGTCGGCGCGGGGCACGTTGCCGGTGGTCGCGGCCGCCGCCCAGCGCGGCTGCTCCCAGTGCCCGACCTGGCGGACCAGCAACTGCACGGCCCGCTCCAACTCCGCTGCGCTCATCGCCGCCGAGTCTACGGCCGGCGCCGGCCCCGACATTCCGGGCCGCTCAGCGGCGCAGGTAGCTGAGCAGCCGTAGCAGCTGCCAGTAGAGGAAGACCAGGCCGGTGAGCAGGCCGAACGCGCTCAGCCACGCGTACCGGCGGGGTCGGCCGTCGCGCACCGAACGCTCGACGAGGTCGAAGTCGAGGATGAAGCTGAACGCACCGGCGATGATCGCCACGACCGAGAAGGCGTACGGCAACCAGCCGACCTCCCCGCTGACGCTGTAGACCGCCAGCCCCGGCCGTCCGGAGATCAGGTACGACACCAGGTTGACCACGCTGAGCACGGCGATACCGAGCAGCGTGCCGATCACCAGGCGGGCCAGCCGGGGCGTCGCGCGGATCACCCGGGCCCGGTACAGCGCCGCCATGCCGAGGAAGACGCCGAAGGTGCCGGCCACCGCCTGCACCACGATCCCGGGGTAGACCTGCTGGAAGGTCCGGCTGGCGACCCCCAGCAGCAGCCCCTGGAGCACCGCATAGCCGACGATCGGCACCGGGTTGGTGATCCCCCGCAGCGAGATGACCAGGACCAGCACGATCGAGGCCAGGGCGCTGCCGGCCAGGGCCGCCCCCAACCACACCGCGTCGGGCACCACCGCCCAGGACACCGCGGCGGCCGCGCCGGTGAGCAGGAGCAATCCGACGGTACGCACCACCACGTCGTCGACGGTCATCGGCTCGACGTCGCGGGAGCTGACCACCCGGGACTCCAACCGGCCGGTCTCGTCCAGCCGGTTGAGCACCGGGTTGTTGCTGCGCACCGTCGCCTCCTTCGCCCGCGTACCCCTCGCAGTCACTCTGCCCCGGACGGCCCGGCGGCGGCGGCGAAACGGCGCGGACGACGGCGCCCGCCCCCGCGAGAGCGGGAGCGGGC
>NZ_JBFAPG010000367.1:0-6509 GCF_040675595.1 Micromonospora sp. NPDC049580 | reverse complement strand
GCGCCAGCCTGAAGTGCGCTCCGGGCACTGCCCGGTTGGTGGTACGGCGATCAGTGCGCGGCCCCGCTGAAGCGCTGGCGGCGACGCCAGGCCAGGGTCAGCAGCAGCATGATCGCGCCGGCGCCGACGAGGCCGCCGCCGAGCTTCATGGGCGTACCGATGCTGTCACCGGTGACGGGCAGCGGCTGCTTCTTGTGCAGCACCCGCAGCTCCGTGCTGGCGGTCCGGCCGGACTCGCGGCCCGTGGCGGTGAAGGTCAGCAGACCGGTCACCGACGGCTTGTAGCTCTTGGTGAAGCCGCCCTGGGCGTTGGTGAACGCCGTGAACTGCAGCGGCGCGCTCGCCTGGTACGCCACCGGCGCCATGGCCACGGTGGTGCCGTCGCTGCGGCGGGCCGGCGCCTTGCCTGCGGCCGGGGCCGCAATCGGGGTGACGGTCACCGTGATGTCGACGGTCTCGTTGGGGCCGAAGTTGGTGCCGGTCAGGATGACCGTCTCGCCGAGGAAGATCGTCGGCCGGTTGACGGTCAGGGACGCGGCGGTCGGCGGGTACGGCGGCGGCTGAGTCGGATCGGTGGTCGCGCTGGGCGTCGGCTGCGGCTGTGCCGCCCCCGCTGCCGTCGGCACGGCCACCACGGCCAGGCCGACCGTGAGCGCCATGATGATGCGGGATAGCCGCATGATTGGTTCCCTCCTACTGGTCACAGCTTGGTGCGGAATGAACTTGGGTGGTCCACGGGCTGGCGGTGGGGGTCAGCCATAGCTCGGCCTGCCCGACGTCGGTCTTGGCCGTCAGGACGGTGACCTCCAGCGCCCTCTCGACGCCGGGGCCGATGTCGACGTTGGCCGTCGCCACCTGGCGGCGGCGTTCGGTGCCGCTGCCCAGTGCCGTCTCAGCCCCGTCGAGCCGGGCGTCGAGCACGGAGCCGCCAGCCGGGCTGTAGATCGACACCAGCGTGCGGACGGTGTACGGATCGCCAGCCAGACCGAGGCCAAGGATCGATTTGCTGAGCCCTGACTTCGGCGCCGTCGAGCGCAGGGTCACCCGCAGCCGGAGCTCGCGGCGGCCGTCGGGCCGGCATTCGCCGACCGTGAGGTTCGCCGTCGGCCGCAGGTAGTAGCCGAGCTTTGCGCCGCTGCCATCGTTGAGGAACACGCCGACAGTCGGCACGGTGTCCTGTTCCGGGAGCGTCCCGGCCATCCGGCTGTCGCCGAATGTCCGCTGTTCTTCCGGATGAGCACTCCAGAACAATATCCGGCGTTCCGTGATAGCACGGTCGAATGCGGACAACAACACCCGTGGGTTGACATTCTTCTTGAAGAAGGCGTCAAACACCGCGGCGGCCGACGACGCGAAGTAGGCGTCCTGCTCCGTGGTGCCCAGCCGCTGGTAGGTCTCGTTGAGCAGGGTCTGCACGACCTTCTCGCTGGCCAGCGGCACTCCACCGGGCACCAGCACCGGGCCGGTCGCTTTCAGCAGGTAGGACAGCACCACCGGGTCGACGGCGAGAACGCCATCGACGGTGGTCCCGGTCTTGCGCCGGAACATCTCCCGGTACAGGGCGGCGGCGGTCGGGAAGTGCGGGGTGAGGTTCACGTCGGCGGGGTAGATGCCCGGCAGGTCGGTCCAGACCGCTCGGGTCTCGGCGGGCAGCTTCAACGCGGGAGTGAACCGGCCGAGGGACGCGCTACTGCCCTGCGCGCCCATCCGAACCCGTCCGTTCTCGGCCTCGATCATCGCGTACGCGCCGAACATGCCGCCGGTGGCACGCAGCTCGGCCAGGTTCTGCGAGACGAGCAGGTAACGCCGCGAGCCATTCGCACCGAGCAGCGGCGGCAGTAGCCGTGCGCCCTGGTCGGCCGCAGCGGTGAGACTGGCCAGCCGGTCGATCTCGCCACGTAGATCGGTCAGCGCCTGGCGCACCTGGTTGACCAGCCGGTCGACGGGCACCTCGCTCAGGTCACGGCGGGTGGCCTGCACCGCGTCGTTCGCCCGGGTCAGCTCTGCGGAGACCGAGCTGAGCCGGGCCAGGTCCAACCGACCCTCGGCCGGCACCAGGCTGGTCAGGTCCGTCCGCAGCAGGGTCGGGAACGCCCGCCGGGCCAGGTCGTCGATGGCGATGGCGATCAGCCGGACCGCGTCGAGGTCGTCGCCGGCGATCGGGGTACGCCGACCGACCTTCCAGCTCGGGTCGGACGTGGCGGCTCGGGCCGCGCGGGACTGCTCCTGCAGAGCGGAGAGAGTCCGCAGAGCACGGTCGGTGTCCCCGCCGACCACCTGCGTGCTCAGCTCCCGGGCCAGGCCGGCGGCGTTGAGCAGGTGCGCGCGCGCCTGCCAGCCCCGCAAGCCGATCCATCCGCCACTGGCGAGCAGCAGTGATCCGACCACCAGGGCACCGAGCAGGGCCCGTCGCAGCCGTGCGCGCCGGCGACGCCGGGATCGGCTTCGCCGTCGACGCGGCCGTTCGCTCTCCGTCACACCACACTCCCGTTTGCCGGAATCGGACAGTCCGTTCGATTCCCTGACGTTCTTAGCACGTGGCAAGGGATCTCGTACGGTTATGGGCCTTCTCGTCCTTTACGCGAGGTTTCCTCGCGGCTCTCCTGCACCCTGCGGGACCCGGCCGGCGGCCTCGTGCAGCAACCGCTCGATGCGGTCCACCCCGGCCGGCAACGACATCTCCCGCAGGTACGTCTGTCGGCCCCGGCGGCCCATCTCGGTGCGCGCCGGCGGCGGGATGGTGGCGGCCAACCAGAACCGGTCGGCCAGCGCGGCCCAGTCCTCGGGAGGGCACGACAACCCGGCTCGGGCGCGCTCGACCAGCTCGGCGGTGTCCCCGCCGGCCGACGCCACCACCGGCGCGGCGCAGGAGAGCGCGGCCTGCAGCTTGCCGGGCACCATGCCCCGAAGTTCCGGCAGGTCGCGCAGCATGATCAGCTGGTAGTCGGCGGCGGCGTACAGCTCGGGCATGTCGACCGGCGACCGCCGCTGAAGGAAGCGGACGTTCTCCGCCTTCAGTTCGGCGGCGAGCCCCCGCACCCGCTGCTCATCCGCGCCCGACCCGACCAGGACCAGATCCATGGTGCGGTCCAACGCCGCGGCGGCCCGTACCGCCGTCTCCAGCCCCTGGCGGGCGCCGATGGTCCCGGCGTGCATGACCACGCACCGGCGATCCCGGCGGACCATCTGCCGAGCCGCCGCGCCGGGTGTCGCCGGGTAGAAGATGCGCTCGTCGGTCCAGTTCAGCACCAGCTGGACCCGGGCCGGGTCGGCCCCGGCGGCGACCACCAGGTCCCGCATCGACGGTGCGGCCACCGCGACCCGCGCGGCCGTCCGGTAGATGCGGGTCATCGCGGCGCCCATCCGTGCCGACCAGCGGCCGTCGCCGTCCGCGTCCGCGCCGTCGCGTGCCCAGACATCCTGTACGTGCAACACGGCCGGCACCTTCGGAAGCAGCCGGAACAGAGCGGCGGTGGCGAACGTGGTGGCCGGCAGCTGGAAGACGTAGAGCGCGTCCACGTCGCCGAGGAACCGACGCGCCGCCAGCGACGCGCTGCCCGCGAACGACAGGTAGCTGACCATCCGCCCGTACGTGGAGGTGGCCCCGCCGGAGTAGCGCGGCACCCGCCGGACTGCCAGCCGTTGACTGTGCGTCTCGTGGTGCCAGCGCTGCCGCCACCCTGGATAGACGTGGCCGCCGGGGTAGTCCGGGAAGCCGGTGAGCACGCGGACCTCGTGCCCGCGCGCGGCCAGCTCCTCCGCGAGGCTGCCGGGGATGAAGGCGGGCTCGGGTGGAAAGTGGTACGACAGGATGCCGATCTTCACCGGGGCACCGCCGAGGACCACTGATCGGCCTCGGCCGGCGCGGCAGCACGTCCGGCGGGTGGTCGGCCCGCGTACGATGCCGACATCCCCTCCCCGCGCGGCCAGCGGCGTCGACGCACCACCCTCGGGGTGTGGCGACCCGTGTCCGCACCCACGAGAGGGCTCCCGATGGCCGACCGCGTGTTGTTCGTCTGCCACGCCAACCTGTGCCGCTCGCCGATGGCCGAATACCTGGCCCGCCGGTTGCTGGCCGACCGGCCCGTGCTGGTGTCCAGCGCCGGCACCGACGCGATGGACGGGATGGCGATGCACCCGTACGCGGCCCAGGTCGCGGCCGAGGGCGGCGGCGACCCGGCGGCCTTCGCCAGCCGGACGCTGCGTCCCGAACACCTCGCCGACGCGACGCTCGTGCTGACCGCGACACGGCGGCAGCGTTCGATCTGCACCGCGCTGGCGCCCGGCGCGCTGCACCGGACGTTCACCCTGCGCCAGTTCGGCCGACTGGCGGCGGCGGCCGAGCCGCCCGCCGAGTCGCGCGACGACCCGCTGCGGGCCGCCATCGCCGCCGCCGCCCACGCCAGGGGACGGTTGCAACCCGCCGCTCCGGACGCGGACGACCTGCGGGACCCGATCGGCGGGACCGCCGCCGACTTCCGTCGCTGCGCTGAGGAGATCGAACGCTCGCTACGACCCCTCGCTGCGCTCATCGGGGCAACCGGGTGAGTTCCTGGGTGCGGTCGCTGACGCCGTTGACGCCGGCGCCCTCGCTGTGCCGGGCCGCGGTGGCCCGGTCGGTCGGCACCGACGGCGTGGCCGACGAGGTGGCCACCCGGTAAGCCTCGTACTGGTACGCCTCGGCCTTGGCCACCTTGGCCATGTTCAGCACGCAGCCGAGCAACCGCACCGAGACCGAGTGCAGCGAGCGGGCCGCCGCGGCCACCTGGGTTCGCGACGTACGGCCCTGCTGACTCACCAGCAGCGCGCCGTCGGCCTGGACGGCCACCACGACACCGTCGGTCACCGCGAGCAGCGGCGCGGTGTCGATGATCACGATGTCCGTGGACTCGCGCAGCGCGAGCAGCAGGTCCGCCATCGCCTTGGAGCCGAGCAGTTCGCTCGGGTTCGGCGGCGCGGAGCCGCTGGGCAGCACCAGCAGGGACTTGTCGCCCCAGCGCTGCACCACGTCACCGACCTGGACGTCGCCGACCAGCACGTCGGTGAGACCGACGCCCGCGTCCAGGCCCAGGTACTCGTCGACCTTCGGGCGGCGCAGGTCCGCGTCGACCAGCAGCACCCGCCAGCCCGCCTCGGCCAGGGCGATGGCCAGGTTGCAGGAGAGCGTCGTCTTACCCTCGCCCTGCAGGGCGCTGGTCACGGCGATGACCCGGGCCGGCTCGTGCACGTCCACGAAGCGCAGGTTGGTCCGCAGCTTGCGGACCGCCTCCGCGCGCGCCGACGTCGCGGCTTCGCCGACGATCAGCGGAGCGGTGCGGGCGGCGCTCTCGAACGGAATCTCACCGAGCAGTGGGCTTCCGGTGGCGCGTTGCAGGCCCGCGGCGTCACGCAGGCGGACGTCGGCGACGCCGCGCAGGATCGCCAGGCCGACACCGAGCGCCAGACCGACCAGACCGCCGAGCGTGAGGTTGCGGACCGGCTGCGGCGAGACGGGGCTGGCGCTGACCCGTGGGCCGCTGACCACCTCGATCTTGATCGGCGCCTTGCCCTCGGGCGGCGTCTCGACCTTCTGCACGAGCTCGACGAACTTTGCCGCGAGGGTTTCGGTCACCCGCATCGCCCGCGCCTGGTCGGTGTCGGTGACGGAGGCGCGCAGCAGCACGGTGCCCGTCTCCGTGGAGGTGGTCACCCGGCGCTGCACCTCGTCCGCGGTGAGCCCGACCGGGGTCTCGGCCACCACGCTCTGCGCCAGGCGATCGCTGCTGAGCAGGTCGGCGTACGACTTGACCCGCTGCTGAAGGAACAGACCACCCTGGTAGGCGTCGCTGACGCCCTGGTTGGGGGTGGTGACGAAGAAGGTCACCGAAGCGACGTACCGGGGCTGGGCCCGTACGGTCAGAAACGCCGAGACGCCCAGGGCCACCATGACGGTGACCAGCACGACCCACCAGTGCCGACGCACGTGGCGCAATTGGCGGAGCAGGTCCATCAGGAGTGCCTCCGTGCGGGTCCGGTTACGCCAAAGAACTTCACGAAAACCCCCAAGGTCGTCTGCCAACTCGTGAAACCATTAAAGCCCCTCATAGGGCTTATGTCCGGAGTTATGCATTTTCGAGGCGAACAAGTGCGCCCACATGACCAACCCGACAAAGGGTCATTCGGCAGCGGCGACATCCGGGAAAAGTCCACGGCCGATCTCTGGCCGCCCCCCTCCCGGACGCCGAGTGATCGCCCGCACCCCACCATCGGAGGCGCACTGCTGCCCCTCGCGCTGATCTACGCGGCGGTGGTCCAGACAGCGGGCGGGGAGGGGTTGCGCGGTCAGGCCATCCCGATTGCCACCGACATCGCCCGCACGCTGGCCGCGCTCGCGGTGGTCAGCTCACACCTGGCAGCGGCCGGCAGGGTGGTCACGGACGAGCTGCCTTCACTCGGGTCGGTCGTGACCGGAACGGCGCCGGCGGTCGGGCCTGACACGAACGGCGTCGGCGGTCGCCCGTGCGGGCGAC
>NZ_JBFAPG010000366.1:0-6518 GCF_040675595.1 Micromonospora sp. NPDC049580 | reverse complement strand
GGGGAGATGACCGTGCAGAAACCCAAGCTGGTCGCCGTCGGCGCTGTCCTCGTCGTGGCGGTCGCGGCCGGCGTGTGGGCCCTGGTCGCCGCCGGTGACGAGCCGGACGCGGGCCGCCCGTCCGCCGGCACGTCGACCGCGGCGACCGGCGCGGCTCCGGCCCCGACCGATCCGGCCGGTGTGCTGGTCGCCGCCGCCGCGAAGGTCGACGAACAGCCGTACCGGTTGACGGTGGGCAGCGGCGGAACGGCCGAGGGGGACACCACGGTCCTGGTGTGGGACCCGAAGGCGCGACGCGGCACGGAGACCACCTCGCTCAAGGTGCCCAACGGCGAGGTGAAGATCGAGCGGCTGAGCACCGGTCCGGACGTCTACGTGCGGGTCAGCGCCCCGGACCGCCGGATCCCGGTCTGGGACGGCAAGACCTGGTGGCACGTCGGCAGGCCGGGTCGGCCGGTCACCAACAAGGGCCTGGACAACACCCGGCTGGCCAGCACGCTGACCGCGCCGGCCGCCGTCCGCCAGACCGGCACCCGGGAGTACGCGGGCACGCTGGACCTGCGCGACAGCGCCGCCGTGCTGGGCGGCGGGATCGGCGGGGTGCTCGGCGACCGGGCCGCGAAGGTGCCCTTCACCGCCAGCGTGGACGAGCAGGGCCGGTTGGTGCGTTACCGGATCGAGCTGGCCACCGAGCAGGAGAAGACGGCTCAACTCGACCTGACGTACTCGGATTTCGGGCTGCCGGTGACGGCCGATCCGCCGGCGGCCGACCTGGTCGGGGAGGACCCGCCGGCGAACATCCCCGGCGCCTGACGCCGGTTCACTCCTCCACCGATCCGTCGCTCGGGGTGACCAGGAAGTCGTAGACGGTCCGGGCCATCCGGCGGACGGTCTCGTCGCCGGTCGCCATCGGGCCGGCGGTGAGGAACGCGACGGCGGTCTCGGTGCCGGGGATCAGGTAGTAGCCGACGTCGTGGGAGGCGTCCGGCAGGTCGCCGGTCTTGTGGGCCACCGGAACTCCGGGTGGCAGCGCCGCCGGGATCTTGGTGTTCAGGGTCTGCTCCCGCATGAAGCCGATCATCAGGTCGCGGGAGGCCGGAGTGAGGATCTCGCCGTCCCAGACCGCGCCGAGCAGCGACACCACGTCGTCCGGGCTGGTGTAGTTCTCCTCGCCGCGCTGGGCCGCCGCGCTGTCGAGCATCCGGCGGGCCAGGATGGTGGACCGCTGGTTCATCGAGTCGATCAGCGCGTTGACCGGGGCGAACCCGCCCAGGTAGGTGATCAGCACGTTGGCCGCGACGTTGTCGCTGTACTTGATCAGGTACCGGGCGAGCCGGTACAGCGTGACCACCTGCGGGAACGTCTCGAACTGGAGCTGGCCGGTGCCGCCGACCACGTCCGCCGGGGTGACCAGCACGCCGTCGTCGAGCGAGACCTGTCCACAGTCGACCCGGCGCAGCAGCTCCACCAGGATCCACAGCTTGATGACGCTGGCGGCCTTGGGGCGCAGCGCGCCGTTGACCGAGACCTGCTGGTCGCCGTACCGGCCGGACAGGTCCCGGACGGTGGCTCCGGACGGGTTGAGGCTGGCGTCGGCGACCACCCGGGCGAGCTGCCCGCTGAGCGGGAACAGCCGGGCGCCCTCGACCGGGTCGGTGGGTGGCTGCGGGCTGGTGACCACCACGCCGGTCAGCTCCACCGGCTGAGCCTGCGGCCCGGACACCACGAGTGTGCCCGCGCTGCGCCCGATCAGCGGCACCCGGTAGCGGAAGCTCCTGCCCTCGACGGTGACCTCGCCGCTGGCCACCCCGGCGGCGACCAGCATGTCCGGATCGGCGACCCGGCCGGTGTCGCCGTCGCAGGCCCGGTATCGCACGGTGTGCCCGAGCGAGTCCACCGCGAACGCACCGCCGGGAAACGACAGCCAGGACACCTCACTGGTCGGCGCCCGCTCCGGCGCGGGCTCCACGCCCGGCTCGTCGCTGCGCCCGCCCCCGTCCACCGGCCCGTTCCCGTCGACTGATGCGCCGTCGGCTGGTCCGTCGTTCCCCGCCGGTCCGTCGTTGGCTGGCTCGGTTCCGTACCCCGGCGTGCTCTGGCGGTCCGGGCCGGGGCCGTCGGCGGTGGCCGGCCCGGTCGTCGCGACGACGACCAGGGCGACCGCCGCCGCCAGCCACCCGAGGGATACGTGGGGGTGCGGCGCGAACAGGGAAGATGAGTGCTTCTTGTCGCTTTTTCTCACGTTTGCACGATAAGAAGCGTGGGAGGCGGATGGGGCGGACGGGACCGCCGTCACCCGTCCGGGAGCCGATGTCCCCGGGAGCGACATACCTCAGAGGTATAAAGATGACTCTGCGGTATCAGGGGCATCAGCGATACCCGGCCCGGGGAGGCACCTATGTTGATCATTGCCGGCAGTCTGCTCGTCGAGCCGGACGCCCGCGACGACTACCTCGCCGGTTGCCGGCAGGTCATCGAACAGGCCCGCGCGGCGGCCGGCTGCCTCGACTTCCTGCTCGCGGCGGATCCGCTCGACCCGGGCCGCATCCACGTCTTCGAGCGCTGGGAGTCCCCGGAGCAGTTGGCGGCGTTCCGAGGCGCCGGGCCGAGCGAAGCCCAGACGGCGGCCATCCTCGACGCCGACGTGCACCGTTACCTGATCTCCGGCGTCGAGGCGGCCTGACCCTCGCCCCGGGCGCTACACCAGCAGATCGAGCAGGAGTACGCCGGCGAAGCCGACCACCGAGATGAGCGTCTCCATCACCGACCAGCTCTTGATGGTCTGGCCGACGGTCAGGCCGAAGTACTCCTTGACCAGCCAGAACCCGGCGTCGTTGACGTGCGAGAAGAACAGCGACCCACAGCCGATGGCCAGTGCCAGCAGGGCCACCCCCGGCCGGTCCAGGGTCGCGGCGAGCGGTGCCACGATGCCCGCCGCCGTGATGGTGGCGACCGTCGCCGAGCCGGTGGCCACCCGGATGCCGACCGCGACCAGCCAGCCCAGCAGCAGCGGGGAGAGGTTCGCGTCCTTGGCGGCGTCGGCGACCAGGTTGCCCACCCCGGCGTCCACCAGCACCTGCTTGAACCCGCCGCCGGCCGCCACGATCAGCAGGATGCCGGCGATCGGGGGCAGCGAACCGCCGAGCACCGAGGAGACCTGGGACCGGCTGAATCCGGCCTGGTAGCCGAGGGTGAACATCGCCAGGATCACCCCGGCGAGCAGCGCCACGATCGGCGTGCCGACGATGTCGAGCGTCTTGCGGCCCGCCGTGCCCTCGTCCAGCGTCAGCTCGCCGACCGCGCGGAGCAGCATCAGCACCACCGGCAGCAGCACGGTGATCACCGCGGGCCAGAACGCCGGGGTACGCCGGGCGGTCTCCGTGCCGCTGTCGTTCACCGGCTCGCCCGGTCGACCGCCGCCCGGGTTGACGAGATCGTCGTCGGTGAGCAGGTCACCGTCCACATCGCGCCGGTCCGGCGCCCCGGCCGTGCCCGTCGTTCCGGCGGTGCCTGTCGCTTCGGCTGTGCCCGCGGGGGTGGCGGGCTGGCGGCGGGTGGGCAGCAGTGCGGCCGGCGCGGTCGCCGGCACGTACCGGGCGATGAAGTTGCCGAAGACCGGCCCCGAGATGATCACCGTGGGGATCGCCACCAGCAGGCCCAGCCCGAGCGTCAGGCCCAGGTCGGCGTTGAGCGACGAGATCGCCACCAGCGGGCCGGGGTGCGGTGGCACGAGGCCGTGCAGCACCGAGAGGCCGGCCAGCGCCGGGATGCCGAGTTTCATCAGCGGTACGTCGGTCCGCATCGAGACGAGCAGCACGATCGGCACCAGCAGCACCACGCCGACCTCGAAGAAGAGCGGCAACCCGATGAGCGCCGCCACCCCGGCCATCGCCCAGGGCAGCGCGCGGCCGGACACCCGGCCGACGACCCGGTTGACGATGCCGTCCGCGCCACCGGACTCGGCGAGCAGACCGCCGATCATGGCCCCCAGCGCGATCAGCAGCCCGACGCCGCCGACAGTGGTGCCGACGCCACCGGTGAACGAAGTGATCATCTTGTCGGGCGCGACGCTGGCGACCACGCCGAGCACCGCCGCGCCGAGGATCAGCGACAGGAACGGGTGGACCTTGGCCCAGGCGATCAGCAGCACCACGGCGACGATGCCGAGCAGCGCGGCGACGACGAGTTGGCCGTCGCCGGCGGTGGTGACCGGCTCGGCTGGCGCAGCGAACGAGGCCGGCAACGCGAACGAAGCCGGGGCCGCGAACGAGGGCGGCGTCGCGAGAGGGGCCGGCGCGGTGAGCCAGGCCGGCGTGGCGAGAGAGGTCAGCGGTTCGGCGAGGGCGAGGGGTGGGAGCACGGCGATCACGACCTTCGGGACGGGGGTCGGCCCTGGGCGGGGCCGGCCGAAGGGCCTACATCGGTGGTCCTGCGGGGGTGGCCGGCTCGGCGGGCAGGCCGGGTGCCAGCCGACGCATCGACGTGAAGGTGGGCACCAGCGCGTCGTACAGCTCGGCGAAGAGCGGCAGCAGCGCCGCGTACGTGGCGGCGGCGGCCGGGTCGGGGCGGATGACCTCCTCGATGCGGACCAGGTCGGCCGCCACGTCGATGCTGGGGATCAGGCCCAGCGCCTGCATGCCGAGCAGCGCGGCGCCGAAGCTCGACCCCTCGCGGCCGGCCGGGAAGCTCACCGGCATGCCGAGCACGTCGGCGAGCATCTGCCGCCACAGGCCACTGCGGGCGAAACCGCCACCGGCCCGGATCTCGCGGACCTCGTTGCCGGCGGCGCGCACGGAGCTGAGCACCAGAGCGAGCTGTTGGCAGACCCCCTCCATCGCGGCCCGGACGAGGTGTTCGCGGCGGTGCCCGTGGGTCAACCCGACGTACGCGCCGCGGGGCAGCGCGCTCCAGTGTGGAGCGCGTTCGCTGTGCAGGTACGGCAGCATGATGAGCCCGCCCGAGCCGACCGGGGCGCGGGCCGCGAGGGCTACCAGCTCCTCCTCGGGGTGCTCGCCCAACTCCGGCGCGAGCGCCGCGCCCGCCCACTTGAGGACGATGCCGCCGTTGTTGATCGCGCCGCCGACCGCCCAGCGGTCCTCGGTCAGCGCGTAGCAGAACACCCCGCCCAGCGGGTCCACGCCGGGGCGTTCGACCATGACCCGCATGGCGCCGCTGGTGCCGATCGAGCAGGCCACCATGCCGGGGTGCACCGCGCCCAGGCCCAGGTTGGCCAGCGGTCCGTCACCGGCGCCGACCACCACCGGGGTGCGCGGCGGCAGGCCGAGGTCGGTGGCGGCCCGCGGGGCGAGGCCGGGCAGGACGGCGGTGGTGGCGACCAGTTGGGGCAACTGCTCCTCGGTGATACCGGCGATGGTCAGCGCCTCGGTGTCCCACTCGAGGGTGTGGATGTTCATCAGGCCGGTGGCCGAGGCGATCGAGTGGTCGGTGACCAGCGCGTCGCAGAGTCGCAGCAGCACCCATTCCTTGATGCCGACCCAGTGCGCGACGCGCTCGAAGAGCTTGGGTTCCTGCTCGGCGAACCAGAGCAGCTTGGGCAGCGGCGACATCGGGTGCATGGGCGTACCGGTGCGCCGGTGCAGGGCCAGCCCGGACGGCACGGCCCGCAGCCGCTCGGCCTGGCGGGTGGCCCGGGAGTCGGCCCAGGTCACCGACGGCGTGAGCGGGTTGCCGGCCGCGTCGAGCCCGATGAGGCTGTGCATGGCGGAGCAGAAGGCCAGGCCGGAGACCGGAACGGTCAGCTCGGTCACCACGGCCCGGATCGACTCGACGACGGCGGCGAGGATCACCTCCGGGTCCTGCTCGGCGTACCCGGGGTGCGGGTCGTCGAGGGGGTAGGCGGCGGAGTGGCTGGCGAGCAGCCGCCCGTCGGTGTCGTACGCCATGGTCTTGGTGCTCGTGGTGCCGATGTCGACCCCGACCACCACACCGGGCAGGGTGTCTGTCGGCATGACCCTCACCCCCTCCGTGCGGGCGGTGCGGCGGCGTCGCCACCCGGCTGCGGCTGACGTTACCGAGACAGCGGCCGCCCCGCACGACACGACGGAAGGTGAATCGACGCAGCAGTATCGCCCTATCGTCCGGGTTGCTCCGCCATTCGGATAGTTCGCCCGTCCTGGCGTGTCCCGGCCGACCGTCAACACTGTTAATCCGAGTGCACCCCGGATTGGTGGCCTGCGCGGCGAAGGAGTCGGCGTGGCAAAGACTGAATCGACGGGTTCCACATGGCGGTACCGCTGGGCGCAGCGGCAGAACGTGCGGCGGGTCAGCACGTACCGCGGCGCGGAGACGGCCTGGCGGCGACGCGACGACGAGTTACGGCGGCTGCGCGCCCTGGCCGCCGACTTCCAGGGCTCCGCGGCGGCCGGTGCGGGCCTCCCCCTTGAGCTGGTCGACGACGAGGTCGTGCTGTGGGCCCTGCCCGCCGCGCAACTGGTCGAGGTGCGACACACGACAGTGCTGCCCGCGCCGGACCTGACGGTCGCCGCGCCTGCCGCGCC
>NZ_JBFAPG010000365.1:0-6540 GCF_040675595.1 Micromonospora sp. NPDC049580 | reverse complement strand
CTCCGGAAAGCCGGTCGGGCGACGGCGGCGCGAACACCGCCGTCGCGGATGGTCAGGGGGTCAGACGGCCACCGCGGTCAGCGCCGGTTCCACGTCGGTCCAGGAGGAACCGACGTCCGCCGAACGGGTCACCGCGTCCAGCACGAGCTGGACCTGCAACGCGTCGGCGAAGGAGGGCGCCGGGTCGGTGCCGGTGGCGATCGCCTCGATGAGATCGCGCATCTGATGGGTGAAGGAGTGCTCGTAGCCGATGATGTGGCCGGGCGGCCACCACGCCGACATGTACGGGTGGTCGCTCTCGGTCACCAGGATCCGGCTGAAGCCCTGTTCCAGGGTAGGCCGGGTGGCGTCGTAGAACTCCAACTCGTTGAGGCGCTCCAGGTCGAAGACCACGCTGCCCAGCGAGCCGTTGATCTCGACTCGGAGGGCGTTCTTGCGGCCCGTGGCGAAACGGCTCGCCTCGTACGTCGCCAGGGCGCCGCCGTCGAGCCGGGCCACGAAGATCGCGGCGTCGTCGACGGTGACCGGCCCGGTGGCCGAGCCGTTGCCGTCGACCGATCCGCTGCCGTCCACCGTGGCCGCCAACCCGCTCGACCCGGCCGGCAACGGCCGCTCCTTCACGAACGTCTCGGTGATCGCGCTGACGCCGGTGATCCGCTGACCGACGACGAACTGCGTCAGGTCGATGATGTGCGCACCGATGTCACCGAGCGCGCCGGAGCCCGCCCTGTCCTTCTGCAACCGCCAGACCAGCGGGAACTGCGGGTCCACGATCCAGTCCTGCAGGTACGTCGCTCGGACGTGCCGGATCACCCCGAGTCGTCCGTCGGCGACCATCTGGCGCATCATCGTGACCGCGGGGACCCGGCGGTAGTTGAACCCGCACATCGACCGCACCCCGGCGGCGCGGGCGGTGTCCGCCGCGGCGGTCATCGCCCGTGCCTCCGCCACTGTGTTGGCCAGCGGCTTCTCGCACAGGACGTGCTTGCCGGCCGCCAGTGCGGCGAGGGCGATCTCGGCGTGACTGTCGCCGGGTGTGCAGATATCAACCACGTCGATGTCGGCGGAGTTGATCACGTCACGCCAGTCCGTCGTGTACGCGTCCCAGCCGAGCCGGTCGGCGGCCTCGGCCACCTTCGGTGTGTCGCGGCCGCAGATCAGCGCCATTCTGGCCCGTGCCGGCAGGTCGTACACGCGGTTCACGGTGCGCCACGCCTGCGAGTGCGCGGCGCCCATGAACGCGTAACCGACCATGCCGATCCGCAGTTCTCTGTCTGTCGTGGACAAGGTGGGTCTCCCCCCGGTATGTCAGAACCCGAGCTTGTCGTAGCTGCTCGCGTTCTCCTTGGTGATCGTCTCGGAGGCGAGGGTCATTTCCTTGGGCACCTGCAGCTCCGTCAGGTCGCCCAGGCCCCGACCCTGCGCGATGAGCCGCGCCAGCGAGATCGCCGAGGACGCCATCGACGGGTTGTAGGTCACCGTCGCCTTCAGCACCGAGTTATCGGCCTTGATCGCGTCGATCGCGAGCTTGGAGCCGGCACCGCCAACCATGAAGAACTCCGACCGGTTGGCCTGCTTGATGGCCGCGAGCACACCGATGCCCTGGTCGTCGTCGTGGTTCCAGATTGCGTCGATCTTCGGCAACGCCTGGAGGAGCTGGGCCGCCTCGCGCTGGCCGCTGTCCGGGGTGAACTCGGCCGAACGACGGTTGGTGACCTTGAACCCGTACGTCGCCAGGGCCGCCTTGAAGCCCTCGCTGCGCTCGACGGTCAGCGGGATCTCCAGACCGGCGATCTCACCGATGACCGGGTTGGTGACGCCCTTGTCCTTGAGCTGCTTGCCGATGAAGTGCCCGGCCGAGACGCCCATGCCGTAGTTGTCACCCTTGATCACCAGCCGGGAGGCCAGCGCGTCGGGGAACGCCCGGTCGAGGTTGACGATCGGGATGCCGGCCTGCATGGCCTGGAGGGCAACGGCGTTGACCTCCTTGCCGTCGTGCGGCAGCACGACGATGATGTCCGGCTTCTGGGCGATCAGGGTGCCGAGCGTGGAGCGCTGGGCCTCCGAGTTCGACCCGCCGTCGACCTCCTTGAACTCCACGTCCGAGTACGCCGCGGCCTGGGCCTTGGCGTTGGCGTGGATGGCGCCCATCCAGCCGTGGTCGGCCGCCGGGGCGGAGAAGCCGATGACGACCTTCTTGCCCGGGGCGTTGTTGCCCTCGGCGTTGCCGGCGGCCTTGGTCTGGGTGCTGGCGGCCGGTGTCTCGTTGCTGGTGCAGGCGGTCAAGAGGGTGGCGGCGCCGACCGCGGCTCCACCGAAGAGCAACCGGCGGCGCGACAGGTCGCGACTGTGCTGGGTCATGAACGACCTCCTGGGAGCGTTTTTTAGGGATGAGGGTGTGCGAGGCCCGGCCACTGTCGAAGATCTCGACGTCGCCTGGACAACGGTGCGGTGCGTCAGGTTGCGGTGGTGACCCTGTTCCGCGCGAGGAGCCGAGTGACGGACTTGAACTGGAACTGCTGGATCAAGACGGCGGCGACGATGATGCCGCCCTTGACCATGTTCTGCGCCTCGATGGAGAGGCCGTTGATGGCGAAGAGGTTCGTGATCGTGGCGAAGATGATGACGCCCAGCAGCGAGCCGACGATCGTGCCGCGCCCCCCGCTCAGCAGCGTCCCGCCGATGATCGCCGCGGCGATCGCGTCCAGCTCGTACAGGTTGGCCATCGCCGCCTGCGCCGAGGTGGCCTGCGAGGTGAGCATGATGGCGGCGATGCCGCAGCACAGACCGGAGAGCGCGTAGAGCAGCATGGTGTGCCGGCGCACGTTGATGCCGGCCAGCCGGGCCGCCTCCGGGTTACCGCCCACGGCGACCGTCCGCCGGCCGAAGGTCGTCCGGTTGAGCAGGACCCACCCGGCCACCACCACCGCGCCGAGGATGTAGACGAGGATCGGGATGCCGATCACCTTGCGGGCCGCGATGTCGTTGATGAACGTGCTGCTCGACACCTGCGTCTGCTTGTTGGAGATCGACGCCGCCAGGCCGCGCGCGGCCACCAGCATCGCGAGGGTCGCGATGAAGGGCACCAACCTGCCGTACGAGATGAGGACGCCGTTGACCAGGCCGACGCAGATGCCGACCACGAGGGCCGCGAAGATCATGCCGCCGGCGCCGTAGCTCTGGGTGGCCACCGTGGTGCACCAGACCCCGGCCAGCGCGACGATCGCTCCGACCGACAGGTCGATGCCACCGCCGATGATCACGAAGGTCATGCCGACCGTGACCACGCCGACGACCGAGGCGAGCTGGAGGATCGCCAGCACGTTGTTCCAGACCCAGGTGGGGTCGCCGTACAGCTCGGGCTTGGTGACCGCACCGACCACGATGAGCGCGGCCAGCACGCCGATCAGACCGAGGTTGCGCTTCGCGCCGTCGCCGCCGTCGCCCCGCCACCAGGAGAGCTTGCCGGTGGATGCGGCCTTGTCGCTGGTCACCGCCGTCTCCGCGGGGTCCACCGGCGGCGACTGCGCCGGAAGCTGTGGGCGTTCCGGTGTCGCGGTGGGTGTGGGAGTCGCGTCGCTCATGCCGGTGCGCCTTCCATCAAGGACCCCGCCATCACGAGGTCAAGCACAGTGTTCTCGTCGAGTTCGCCGGCCGCGGCTTCGCGGACGACCCGGCCCTCCCGCATCACCAGCACCCGGTCGGCGAGGCCCAGCACCTCGGGTACCTCGCTGGAGACCAGCAGCACGCCGACGCCCTGCGCGGCCAGTGATCGGATGACCTGGTACAGCTCGGCCCGGGCGCCCACGTCCACGCCCCGGGTGGGCTCGTCGAGGAGCAGCAGCTTGGTGCCGCCGAGCAACCATCGGCCGACCACCACCTTCTGCTGGTTGCCGCCGGACAGGGTGCGTACCGGCCGGTCGACGTCCCGGGGCCGCAGTTCCAGGGTCTCGGCGATCCGGTCCGCCTCGGCGCGTTCCGCCGCCGCGTTGGTGAAGCCGAGCCGCGCGTACCGGCCGAAGGTGGCGAGTGTGACGTTGCGGTAAATCGGCTCGCCGAGCAGCAGCGCCTGGCTCTTGCGTTCCTCCGGGGCCATGCCCATGCCGGCCCGCACCGCCGCACCGACGCCGGGGCGCAGCACCTTGCCGTCCATCCGCACCGTGCCAGCCTCCGCCAGCCGGGCGCCGTAGATCGTCTCCAGCAGCTCGGACCGGCCGGAGCCGACCAGGCCGGCGATGCCGACGATCTCCCCGGCCCGCACGTTCAGCGAGACGTCGGCGAACTCGCCGGTGCGGGTCAACCCGTCCACCTGGAGCAGGTCGGCGCCGGCGGTGTCGTCGGCCGGCCGGTCCGGGAAGACGTACTCGATGGTCCGGCCGGTCATCCGGCTGACCAGGTCGCGGGTCGGGGTGTCGCGTGCCGGCAGGTTCGCCGCCGTGGTCCGGCCGTCCTTGAGTACGGTGACCCGGTCGCCGATCTCGCGGATCTCCTCCAGACGGTGGGAGATGTAGATGACGGCGATGCCCTGCGCGGCCAGCTCGCGGATGATCCGGAACAGGTTGCCGACCTCGTCGTGCGCCAGCACCGCGCTCGGCTCGTCCATGATGATCAGTCGCGCCTCGTGCGACAGCGCCCGGGCCATGCTGACGATCTGCTTGCCGGCCGCCGGCAGGGAGCGGACCATCCGCCCGGGCGGGATCTCGCCGTGACCCAGCCGGCTGAGGATCTGCCGGGTGTGCCGGGCCATCCGGCCGCGCCGGACGAAGCCGAGGCTGCGGTACTCGTGCCCGAGGAACGCGTTCTCCGCGACCGAGAGGTCTTCGACGAGGTCGAGTTCCTGGTAGATGGTGGCGATGCCGGCCTTCATGGCGGCCTGCGGGTTGGCGAAGGTGACCGGTTCGCCGCGCCACTGGACGAGCCCGGAATCCGGTTGGTGCACTCCGGCCAGCACCTTGATGAGGGTGGACTTGCCGGCGCCGTTCTGCCCCAGCAGGCAGTGCACCTCTCCGGCGCGTACCTCGAGCTGCACACCGTCAAGGGCGCGTACGCCGGGGAAGGTCTTGACCACGTCGGTGAGGCGCAGGACCACCTCGCCCGCGACGGTGTCGGGCGGAGCTTCGACCAGCGGCGCGTCGGCGTCGGCCGACCCGGTGGTGGCGGTCTCGTCGGACAGGGCCACGGTCTCCTCCTCGCTCATGATGCTTCCCCGAAGGCGACGTCGCTGGCGAGCACGGCCGCGCCGGCGACGCCGGCCCGACCACCCAGCTCGGACAGCACGACGGGCAGGTTGCCGGTGGCCAGCGGCAGCGACCGGCGGTAGACCACGCTGCGGATCTCGGCGAGCAGGATGTGCCCGAGTTGGGCCAGCCCACCGCCGATCACGATCATCGACGGGTTGGTGAAGCTCACCAGACCGGCGAGGACTCCGCCGACCCGTCGCCCGCCGTCGCGGATCAGCTGGATACAGGTCACGTCGCCCTCGACCGCGCCCTCGGCGACGTCCAGAGCGGTCACCACGCCGCGCAGGCCCAGCCGCTCGGCCAGTGCCGGCGACGCCCCGCTGCGGGCGGCGGCGGTCGCCTCCTTGGCCAGCGCGGCACCACTGAACAGCGCCTCCAGACATCCGACGTTCCCGCACGAGCACATCGGCCCGTGCGAGTCGACCTGGATGTGGCCGATGTCCCCGGCGCAGCCGTCGGTGCCGCGGTAGACGTCGCCGGTCAGGTAGATGCCGCAGCCGATACCGGTGCCGATCTTCACGAAGAGGAAGTCGTCCACCGAGTGGGCGACCCCGCCGTGCCGCTCACCGATCGCCATGATGTTGACGTCGTTGTCGACCACCGCCGGGCAGCCGTGCTCCCGGCTGAGCAGCTCGCGGACCGGAAACCGATCCCAGCCCGGCATGATCGGCGGCGAGACCGGGACACCGTCGCGGAAGCTGACCGGGCCGGGCACCCCGATGCCGACCGCGTCCAACCGCTCGTACGCGCCGTCGACCCGGGCCTTGTGCAGCAGCTCGTTGACCCGTTGCAGGGTCACTTTCGGTCCATTGCGGATGTCGGCCGGCTCGGCGTAGTGGGCCACCGGTTCGAGTCGACCGTTGACCACCTCGACGTCCATCGAGCTGGCGCCCAGGTCGACGGCCGCGAAGCGCAGTTTCGGGTTCAGCTCGACCAGGGTGGAGCGACGCCCGCCCCGGGAGGCGGCGAGCCCGGCCTCGGCGACGTAACCCAGGGCGACCAGCCGGTCCAGCTCGGCCAACAGGCGCGGGCGGGGCATCTGGAGGCGGTCGCCCAGCTCGGCGCGGGACACGGCTCCCTCGTCGCGGAGCAACCGCAACAGTCGGACGTGCAGGGGCTCGACGGTCCGCACCGGGGAGTTCACCTCTTCATCGAACTCGTTCACATCGACGCAACGCCGAGGTGTTGTGTCCGACACAGTAGGAGCGTTCCGCACCGCCTGTCCAGAGCTTCGACCGTTCCGGTGGCAACTTTTGTCCGTAAGAGCAAAAGCTAATAGTGGATCAAGAAAAGGGCCTGC